>DCHA01000070.1 GCA_002315535.1 Firmicutes bacterium UBA1764
CCGAAGGTTGCATATGCTCCTGTGTTGAGCCATGCTGTTGTATCCAATGCTACGAAGGTACCGTCCTTCTTTGCGCCTAATCTGCAGTGGAGGTGTCCGCCATGACGAGTATCACTCGCAAGGAAGTCCTCTGTTCTTGAATATACGAGCTTAACCGGTTTTAAAGCCTTCATTGAAAGCACTGCCGCTAAGATTTCAGCCTTGCCGCTGAGACCGATTCTTACGCCGAAGCCACCACCAACATAAGGTGGGTTGAGAACCTGAATCTTGCTTTCAGGAAGATCAAGCGCGTAAGCTATAATCATTTTTGTTGGGTGAGGTGTCTGTGTGGTTGAATAAACCTTGAGCTCTCCGTTTGCTTTGTACTCTGCAACGGCAGCATGAGTTTCCATCTGAACCTGCTTAACACGAGGAAGCTCGATGTCCTGCTCAACTATTACGTCAGCTTCTTTGAAACCGTCCTCGATATTACCCATTCCGAATTCTACTATTTCGCCGCAGACATTCTTATGCTCTTTGTTTCCGAATACAGGCTGAACATCAGGTGCGCCCGGCTTGATAGCTTCAAGTTCGTCATATACAGCAGGAAGCTCTTCGTATTCTACCTTTATGAGCTTGATTGCCTGCTTTGCTATTGCAAGTGTTTCAGCAGCAACAGCAGCGATTTCATCACCTATATACTTAGGCTCATCTGTAAAGATAGTCTGGTCTCTTACAGGCTCTGCTCCCGGGTTTGTTGTTATCATTGTAGCCGATGTGTTAAACGGCTTGTTTGGTGTGTTTTTAAATGTGCAGACAGCCTCTACTCCTGGAAGAGCTTCTGCTGCCGAAGTATCGATTGATACTACCTTTGCGTGTGCATAAGGGCTTCGGAGAACCTGTGCATAAAGCATCTTTGGTACGCTCACGTCAAATGTGAAGATACCCTGGCCCGTAGCCTTATCAAAACCATCATTACGAGGAATGCTCTGACCTACATATGCCATATTCTCACTTCCCTTCATTTCTCATTCTTTCAGCCGCACAGAGTACAGCCTCTTCAATTTTTACATATCCTGTGCATCTGCAGATGTTTCCGCCGAGGGCTTCTCTTACTTCATCAACAGTAGGGTTAATATTCTGATCAAGAAGCGCCTTTGCTGACATTATCATGCCCGGTGTGCAGAAACCGCACTGGATAGCACCTTTTTCAATAAATTCTTCCTGAATCGGATGAAGTCTTCCACCGTCGGAAAGACCTTCTATAGTCTCAATATCCGCGCCCTCAGCCCTCATTACTGGGATAAGGCAGCTGTTAACGGATACTCCGTTCATTATTACTGTGCAAGCACCGCATTCTCCCTTTCCACAGCCTACCTTTGTGCCGGTAAGGAAGAGATTATCTCTGATAAAATCTACAAGGCGGATAGACGGATCTACCTGTACCGAGTAGAATTTTCCATTTACTGTTACATTAAGGTTTTCCATGAACTTCCTCCTTTAAAAAACCGAAATTCACTCACGATTGAAGTATTAAAGAACGCCTAACTGGTCCGCAATATCTTCAAGAGCTCTTCTAACTAATACAGGTAAGCTGTGTCTTCTGTACTCCTTGCTGCCACGAAGCGGGTTGCTTCTGAAGGCTGCATTTTCTGCTGCCAGCTCTCCTGCCTTTGCCATTACTGTAGGAGTGAGTTCCTTGCCCCAGAGGTATTCTTCTGCCTTTAAAGCTCTTACAGGACCTACGCCTACAGGTGCCATGCAGATTCTTGACCACTCTACTCTTCCTTCTTTATACTTGAGCATTGCTGAAACGCTGAGCATAGGAAGTGAGAGAGATTTTCTGAGTTCAAGTCTTATAAATGAAGCCTTTTCGTCAGGCTCGGAAAGAGGAATTCTGATTTCCTTGATTACCTCTCTGTGTGGATCAAGGCTTGACTTTCCTATTCCTGCATACATTTCTGAGAAAGGCACGATTTTTGTTCCCTGTGTTGTGAGCACTACGAACTGCGCATTTAATGGAGCAAGAGCCATTGCCCCGTCTGCTGCAGGCTGTGCAGAAACAACATTACCAGCAAGGGTGGCTGAATTTCTGATCTGAAGTGAGCCTACAGAGCCTGTTCCCTTTGCGAGTGATGGGAAGTATTCTTTAACGATAGGGTTAGTATGTATTTCGGTCATAGTTGCAGCAGCACCAATTACGAGATGCTCGTTTTCAACTCTTATTCCCTTCATGTCTTTTGCCTGTGTGACGTCAATGAGAATATCTTCGCTTCGCTTTTCCTCTATGAGTTCGACCATAATGTCGGAACCACCGGCCATAATCAGCGCTTTACCATTTTCAAGAGTGAGAGCGCCCAGTGCCTCGCCTGCTGTTCTGGCGATAACATATTTCATAGGTTTTTTCCTCCTCTCGTCATTGCTGCATGAACAACCTGTCAGACTTGTTCCGACCGGCCTCAAGCTGGGCAATACAAAAGTTTTCCGTAACAATTCTACCATAAAAAAACCTCATTCCGTTGTTTGATTTGAATAATAACGAACTTGAGTTTCTTCAAAAATTGCACGATATTGTTAAATAATTATCAATTTTTATATAAAAAGGTGATGTTTTTTTGAGTTGCGGGCAAAAAAAATCAATCTCTTTGATATTTTTTATCATTTACCACTTGCAGACATGATAGCCAGAACAGAAATTGAAATAAACAGATTTTCGCATTTCGACTACAATCTCCCCTTGCTTTCACGATTTTACTTTAATTTCGTGCACTATCCGCATCACAGAGTCGGCTTTTACTCTGATGTGTGTTAAAAACCCTCCTCAAGGCAGTACAGTCTGACAGCAAGCATTTCTGAATGCGTTATCAAATTTATGTAATAACGCATTGAATTCAACTTGCAAAAGTGCTAAAATATTGTTAAAAAAATGTCAAATTTTGCATGAAAATGGGGAAATTCTTCAATTTTATACTGAAGAAATTTTCTTTTCGGGAGAAAAAAATGAACTGTGAATTGAAAATTATTTTATCAAACGACGACGGAAACCGGTTTTTTGGCAAAGGGCCCGTTATGCTGCTTGAAGGAATCGACCGTTTAGAGTCTATAAACAAGGCTGCAAACGAGATGTTTCTTTCATATTATAAGGCACTCAAGATAATAAAAAACGCCGAGGCAGGCTTCGGTTTTCCTTTAGTTGAAAGAACCAGCGGCGGAAAAAACGGAGGCGGCAGCGTTCTTACAGAAAATGCAAAGGAGCTCATCCGCCTATATAAAGAGCTTGAAGAAGAAACGAAGGATTTCATGAAAGGAAGATTCGAGCAAACCTTTTCAGACTATCTTTAGTATTTTGGCTATGTTGGTTTCGCCCAGACAGCTTTTATGCCGGAATAAGGCAATTTAAAGCGCGGCAGCCCTTCTGATATCTTCCTTGAAATCTATGTCGAAAAACTCCTCGGGTCTGTCAAAGCAAACCTCAGCTACAAGGTCCTTATGCGCTGCGATTACATCTCTGCCTCTCCCGTTTTGCTGCAGCGAAGAGAGTTCCTCAAGCAGGGCGGCCGGAAAAATAACCGGATTTCCCCTCTTGCTCTCACAGACAGGCAGAACGATTCTGCTCATGTCATGCGAAAAAACATTAATCAGAGAAAGTATGGTTTCGCGCTTAAGCAGAGGCTGGTCTCCCGTAAAAAACATTATTCCATCGCTTTCGGGCTCGGCGTTTTCACAGCCAAGCTTAATTGTTGTGGCTGTGTCGTCAGTTGTATCGTTGTTTTTTATTCCCATATAACCGAATTTTTCGACAATTCTCAAAACCTCGTCGTATATGCTCACCACAACAACCTGAGCAAAGTCTTCCTTAGGTAATTGTGATAATATGCTCTCAATCAGCGGTTTTCCTCTGAATTCTTCTAAAAGCTTATTGCTTCCAAAGCGCTTTCCGTGGCCTGACGCCATAATGACTGCGGTCAGCTTAATATTTGTACCAAAAGCATTGATGCCTGAGCTCAAATTTTTGCTATCGGCTTGCGAATGGCAGTTGGAATTATTTTCCATTTTTAACATCTCTCCTACCTCAATAATTTTCGGATTTTTTCAGATATTTCGTCAAGCCTTTCCTTTGGCAGTTCAGAAAGATGCTCGAGCTCATACTGAAGGAGCGCTGTTGACTCGTTGCGCCTCGCCTTGGCTATCTCGAAGAAAAACTGAGTGAAGACAGCGGTAATCAAAGCCAGAACCAGTATGGTATAGATGTACAATATCACAGTCACTACCCTTCCGACTAACACAGCTGCAGCAAAATCACCAAAGCCTATAGTGGTGCAGGAAACAAAGCAGTACCATAAGGCATCTCCGTACTTTGTAACGGTCGGCTCAGCAAAAAGAATTATGCCCGCCGAAATCAGAAAGAATATGAAATAACCGATAATTGCATTCCACAGAAAGGTGTTCTTCAGCACCTGCAAAAATATTTTCAACTTTTTATAACTCATAATGGCTTCTCCTTTTCGCAAAGCTATCTTTTTATAAATATTGCATATTTCAATTAGCATTATATAAAAAAAGGAAAATATATTCAACAAATCATTATTAACCCCTGGCGCCAAACACTGAAAGAATTTCAGCCATAACAGGCATGCAGCAGTTATTGCCATTTAACAAATTGACGCTCTATACATTTGCACAGAGCGTCATAAGTTTTGTTCATTCAAACACTATTTCAATATATAATTCTTATTCCTTTACACAGAATGTTACAACCTTCTTTTCACCGTTTTCCCAAGCCTGACAAGCCATGATTAAGTCAAACTCCTGACCAGAATAAGGCACACAGGTTCCATCCGCAGCATAAAAATAATCTGCATTCTCAGCTGTGTATTTTACTCCATTTAGAATAGCAACCCTATAACCAGCGGCAGCGCCAATGCAATCTTTACAAATTACATTAATACTATCTGAAAAGTCGAAGAATTTTGGAAATGGAGACATAATAAAATCAGCTTCCTTAGTATTATTATTTATTATGCATTGAGTATCTTCAGACAATTCACATGTGGTATCAATAAATGCCATTGCTCTTCCGCTGCCTTCATTGATGATGTTCCCTTCGAAGACACAGTTTACAAAGCTGACATTGAAATTATCCCCTTTAAGGACAACATCTTCACCAAAATAAACAGCACTTATGGGTTCTTTATCTGAACCCTCAACAGTTATTTCGAAGTCTGTTGCCTTTTTAAGGCTATTAACCAACATGGTTTTGCTTTCTTCGTTATAGTCAACCTTGAATTTCAGCGCCTTTCCAAGGTCTCTCAGCTTAAAGAAGTTGTTACCTCCAATGTTATAAACAGATAGGTTTTCAACTGACTTGCCGTCAATGAGAATTTTTGCAGAGCTCTTAACCGTAGATGCCGACTTATCCTTTACAAATATAAGTTCGCTGCCGTCAGGTATATATTCAGCCCCAGTCTTAATAGAAATAGTAGCCTGTGCCGCATCCCATTCCACACTGAAGGTGGAATCACTTCCATTAAGCAGCATAGCAATATCTCTGAGTTTGAAATAGTTGCTTCCGTCAATATTATATATTTCGCAGGAAACACTCTCGCCGTTAACAGACAGGTTCTGCTGTGAAAGTACTGCTGTAAAAGCAAAAGCCGAAACAGTACCTACCGCAACTACTAAAGCAAAAGTAATTGCAAGTGTTGTGATTAATTTTTTCATTTTTACCTCCTAATGTAATAAGAGTAATAGCTGTTGAGATGATTATTTCAACTCACTTTTCAGTAATTCTAACATACAATTTAAACTCCCACAATAGTTATTATTGGAGATTTAGGAAACGAAAAAACCTTGAAAACCTGCCGAATATGTGTTACTTTTAGGTCAATATGTAGTTTTATCGTTTCAAAAAAAGGAGGTTATTATGAAAAAAACACTACTGATATTATTGGCACTTGTGCTGGCATTTGCTTTCACAGCCTGCGGAGAAACCACAGAGCCTGCAGCAGATCAGACCTACACAACTATTCCTTTGGGCGGAAACCTGCAAGACCTCGAGCTTTCCGGCGAAGCCTTCGGAGAATATGTAATTATTGATTTCCCTGAAGGAATGGAACCAGAAACAGGAGAAGCTACTCTTTACTATTCAGAGGACAGCGACACACCTTACATTGCGGTTTATCGTTGGGCAAAGGAAGAAGGTCAGACACTCGAAGATATAATTGCTTCACAAGCTGAACAATACGGCTGCGGCAATTATGTTATGACAGAGTGGCCTATGATTGGCGCAGAGGCTGTTGGTCAATACATCTGCGGTGCAGAAACAAAGGATGGCGGCTATATGTATTTCGAGTGCAACATAATGGAAGACGGCGATGACTTCGTAGAGGTTGACTTTGGAGCAGCCACCGAAGAAGTTCAGCTTGGCGAATCAGAAAAATACTTATGGATTCCAAAGGGCTATACAGACCAGATAGATGAAGAAGAAGCCGCTCACGGAACAATATTCTACGGAACATATGATGAATCATATCAAATTCCTATGATTTGGATAAACAAGTACGATCCATCCTACGAAAAGCTTGAATGGGAATGGTCGGAAGTATATCCTGACGGACTGCCTTTCGATGAGGCAGCTTACAAGAAGTGGTCAGATATTTATAATGCCGGCGAATGGACTGATGAAGTAAACGAAGAGTATTACAGTGCTTTTGGCTTAACTGACATAGCAATCACTAAATTTGAAGCTGATGGCCAGGAAATCTATGCTACATCCGGAACCTTTGATAAGTACAGACTTTTTGACACTTATATCAATGTTGGAGATGACTGGTATACATTCTATATCGAAAAGGATATTAATATGTCCCAGAGATACGGAAGAGTCATTGTCGAATCACTGCACAGCAAATAAAGACTGTGCCCGGCATGGTTTTGAGACGCAAAAGTTCTGCCGCCAAAAGGTAAAACCAAAACCTGAATACGCTGATTTGATGTATGATTTAGGGCTGCCGCAATACTGCGGCAGCCCTTAGTTTGTTATTTGAAGTTCATTATAATGGCCAGTACATACTCCTCATCCACCTGAGCCACTTATGATAAAATGCGGTTACTATTATACCTTTTGTCACTACTAAGCCCGAGATTATTTTGAATGCCGCTTTCAGGCAGCTGTGATCTGCTGTTGTGAGCACAAGGTGTCCGTTTTCTTCATCAGCAACATATTTAACAGTAAAATCTTTATCGTCGCTATTGAAGTACTTGGAATAGTCTTTGCTGTCACCGTTCGTTATAGCAACAGACACTTCTTCTGATGGCGTCTTTGAAGCAGACACTCCAACTTCCATGTTATTTGCTCCGTCCAATATCTTAATAATGGTAGAGTATTCTAAATCTAAGTAAACATTATTGTCGGAATAATTGCCTTCTTCTCCCGCCTTATTGTCTTTAATCTTTGTCCCGGATCCTATTACCAAGGTTCCTGCATCAATCTCTGATAAATCATCAATTGAAATATCCTGTTTCTGATTTCCTCCGAGTAAGCTTAATACATTGCCATTGACCTTAGCAAATTCCGGTGAAGCAGACTCTGCTCTGTTGTTATCATATTCCTTTATTGTAAGTCCCCTTGAAATAATTTCGTCCCAGCTAATCAAGCCTTTTCCGACAAATATTTTTATATACTGATAGTTCCAGTTTTCATAATCCTCGCGACTTGAAAACTGACATTCTTCATATCTGAACAGTCCATATTTATCAATATCAGCTTGTTTCTTTACAGGGTCTATTTTCAGGTTTTCATCAAGGGCAAAGGCGTTCATAGCGTAAACAACATCATCTACCACTGAAATAAGGCCGTTAGTTACGCAGTTCATATGTTTTGCTGAATATATTGAATAATACTTGACTTTACTGTCGTTGTGACTCACGCTCAAAAGTTCTTCCCAATTGCCGGTATCACCATTGTAAAAATGCTTGCCTATGAAGCTGTCGGCATTTGCTTCAGAAATATTGACATACCTGTTGCTTTCCTTTTCAAAGAGACCATGCTTACCAACTACTCCAAGTTCAATACCATTAGAAAAACGAAGCGTAAAGGATTCATGCTCACCCTTGCTTTCATAAACATAGCAGACCTTTTCCGAAGACACCTGTCCGGCTTCGTGGTCAAAGATTCTTACCATATCACCGTCGCGTATTTCCTCAATGTTTTTTACGCTTCCGTCCGCCATAGTTACTTTAGTTCCGGCAATGAGGCAACTTTCCTCATCCTTGCTTACAAGAACTCCCCCACCATTGCTGGTTGCAGTGTTATCAGATATGCTTGTGCTGCAAAGTGCAACAACACTATTTAGGGAATAAATTCCGCCGCCAGAATCAGCACTATTATTACTAATGCTGCAATCTTCAATTAAAACTTCTGACTT
>DCHA01000067.1:0-3899 GCA_002315535.1 Firmicutes bacterium UBA1764
TTGCAACTACAATCAGCATTTCCATGAGTGTAAAACCTTTTTTACTCTTCTTATTATTCATGATAATTAAGATCTCCTTTTTCTAATTTACTAAATGTTTAGTACTTATATATTAATCCCGACCCAAGCGGGGGTTGTCCGGGGGGGGGCATTAATAACTGATAAATTACATTGCCATGTTGTCGTACATTGAGAACATTGGCATATATACTGCAAGCAACAGCACGCATGTGATAACCGCAAGACCAACTGTAATTGCAGGCTCCATTGCCGCAAGCAGCTTATCTGTTGCAAGCTGGGTTTCGCTGCTGTAAAAATCACCGATTACGTCAAGAGTCGCCTCCATAGAACCGGTCTTTTCACCTACGCCGCACATTTCTGTTAAAAGAACAGGGATGCATTTCTGCTGGCGCATTGAATCTGCAAGTCCCTTGCCCTGCTCTACGTCCTCCTTAACCTGGAAAATTGCCAGAGAGAAAACATAGTTAGAAATAACTGATGCAGTGATTTCCAAAGCTCTGACAAGAGGAAGTCCTGCCGCAAGCATAGTTGACATTGTTGATGCAAAGTCGCTTGCACAGCTCATACTCTTAATCTTTGCGACAGGTGATTTCATAAGAGCGAACTCTGAAAGGAATCTCTTTCCGCTCTCGTTTCTGCTGACTAGGAGGTAAATACCTGCGAGTGCCGCAATTGCAATTATGATTATCCACCAATCCTTAACAAAGAAATTGGATACAGCGATAAGCCCCTTGGTGATTCCAGGAAGCTCTGTTCCAAGGTCTGCAAATGTTGATGTAAAGAGCGGAACCGCAACGGTCATGATAATAATCATTACAGCAATCGCAACTACAATTACAATTGCAGGATATGTGAGCGCTCCGGCAACCTTTGCCTTTATCTTTGAGCTTCTGTCATAATATGTCGCGAGCCTCTTAAAGCAGGTTTCAAGCGAACCTGATGCTTCGCCGGCTCTGATTGTTTCAATGAATGTTGTCGGAAGGTCAGGAAGGTTGGTCTCAAAGCTCTGGGCCATTGTAAAGCCCCCGCCGATATCCTCTGCAACCTTCTTCATCTTTTCCTTTAAGGCCTTGTCAGTCACCTGATCAGCAACCATTTCTACGCTTCGAACGATAGGAAGCCCGGCCTGAAGGATGATTGAGAACTGCGAGCACATAATGGCAAGGTCTTTAGCCTTAACCTTTATCTTGCCGGAGCCGAAAAGTTCTATACCCTTCTTCTCCGCAACAGGCTCAATATTTGTTACGATGGAAAGCTTTTCACGCAGTGATGCAACCGCCTCGAACTCGTCATAGGCACTAAGAACACCATTAACGTTCATTCCGTCTTTACTGACACCTTCATATTTATAAGTTATCATTAGTGGTCACTTGCCTTTCAACTAAAATTTCGGGAAATGCTCGCGGTCGCGTGCATATTCTATAGCGGTTTCCCGCGTAATTTCTTTTGCTCTTACGAGGTTTATCAAAGAAGTATCCATTCCGATGCTTCCTTCCTTTGCCCCGAGTCCGATGAAGCTATCGATCTGGGATGTCTTGCCCTCGCGAATCAAATTGCTGATAGCGGAATTTACTATCATGATTTCGCAAGCCGCAACTCTGCCCGGTCTAGGCTTCTTTGGCAGAAGCTGCTGAGAGATTACCGCTCTAAGCGTTGTGGAAAGCTGCATACGTATCTGGCGCTGCTGTCCTTCAGGGAAGGAGCCTACAATTCTATCGATTGTATCAGCGGCTGAATTGGTGTGCAGCGTACTGAATACCAGATGTCCTGTTTCAGCGGCTGTAAGTGCGGCCTCAATAGTTGCGAGGTCACGCATTTCTCCAACCTGGATGATGTCCGGGTCTTCTCTTAAGATGGCCCTAAGACCATCAGCATAGCTTCTTGTATCCTGCCCGATTTCACGCTGGTTAATAACGCATTTGTCAGGCTTGTAAATATATTCGATAGGGTCTTCGAGAGTAACGATATGACCCGGTCTGTTGTGATTAATATCATCAAGCAGTGCTGCCATTGATGTTGACTTACCGGAGCCGGTCTCACCTGTGAACAAAACCAGTCCGCTGCGGCATCTTGCAAGATCTGCGATTACTGCAGGCATCTTAAGCTCCTGCGGGGTGCGAATCTTTCCGCTCAAAATACGGATTGCCGCACTGACGCTGCCCTGCTGGCGATAGATGTTAAGTCTTGTACGGATATTCCCGTTAAAGGTCATAGCCTTATCAAGCTCGCCAATCTTTTCTATTAATCTATAGTCTTCACCCGCAAGCTGCTTTGCGTATTCCTCGCATTCAGCCGGTCCAAGCACATCCTCTTCCAAATTCTTAAGATCGCCGTCAAGTCTGCACTTTACAGGCAGTCCGCAAACGATATGGATATCAGAGGATCCCAGGTCACGAGCTTTTTGAACTAAATCGTCTAATGAAGTCATTAATATCTCCCGATTACTTTTCAGCAGAGCTAATAGCCTTGATTGCTTCGGTTGCGCTTGTTGTTCCGTCAAGAACTACTCTTGCGCAGCTTTCACGCATTGTTCTGAATCCGTTCTTTCTTGCGGCATTCATAATATCGAGTGCGTTTCCGCCGCTTACAACAGCCTTACGTACTTCGTTATCAACTACGAGAATTTCAAATACAGCGGTACGACCCTTGAAGCCTGTGTGTCCGCATTCTGCACATCCAACCGGAGCATAGAATGTCGGGTTGCTTCCAAGTGGAAGTCCAAGAGCCTCGAGCTCAGAAGCGGTCGCTTCAATAGGCTGTCTGCAATGTGGACAAAGTCTTCTTACAAGACGCTGAGAGATAATTCCTCTCATAGCGTTTACAGTGAGGTATTCCTCAACACCGATATCCTTAAGTCTTGCGAATACTGATGCAGCGTCATTGGTATGCAGTGTACTGAATACCAAGTGTCCTGTGATAGCGGCACGGATGGCGATTTCGCCTGTCTCGCCGTCACGAATTTCTCCGACGGATATTACATCAGGGTCTTGACGAAGGATAGCTCTAAGACCTGCGGCAAATGTCATGCCCGTCTTTTCATTAATCTGGCACTGGTTAACGCCCGGGATATTATATTCTACAGGGTCTTCCAGAGTTACTATATTAGTCTCTTCACAAGCAAGCTCCTGGAGCATTGTCAGAAGAGTTGTTGACTTACCTGAACCGGTTGGTCCTACAAGAAGGATTACGCCGGAGCTGTTCTTCAGCAGGTTTTCGTACTTTTCAAGATCGTCTCCGGAAAGTCCGATGCTGCTCTTGTTAACAGCCTTAGCACTCTTGTCTAAGATTCTGAGTACAACCTTTTCACCATATACTGTTGGCAGTGTATTGATACGAAGGTCGATTTCATGTCCGCGGACGATCATTGTTGCGTGTCCGTCCTGAGGGATTCTCTTTTCGGAAATATTCATTCCGCCGATAATCTTAAGACGAGAAATAACTGTATTCTGCAGTTCTACAGGAACTGTAAGCATCTTACGAAGGAGTCCGTCTATTCTCATACGAACGAGCATTTCGTTTTCCATCGGCTCGATATGAATATCGGATGAACGCTCTGCGAAAGCTCTTTCAATAATGGAGTTTACAAGACGAATTGCTGGTGCTGAATCATCTGCTTCATCGGCAGCCTTGGCAAGCTGAACAGGAACGATGTCTCTGTTGCTCTTGTTTGACCAACCGTTTTCACGAAGCATTTCTTCGATTACCTTTGCAGTACCTTCACTTCCGTAAAGGTTTGAAATAGCCTGCTCAACATCCTGCTTTCTTGCTACCATCGGGATGATGCTCTTTCTTGATGTCTTCTTTGCTTCTTCCTGAGCAACGAAGTCAAGAGGATCAGCCATAGCAATATAAAGCTTATCCTTAACAAGCTTTACAGG
>DCHA01000067.1:4060-8813 GCA_002315535.1 Firmicutes bacterium UBA1764
GTATCAATGAGGAATTCACCGAGTCTCTTTCCGGATTCTTTTTGTGCAGCAAGTGATGCCTGAAGTTGATTGGCATCTATGACACCTGCATCAATAAGTAAGTCACCAAGACGTTTATAAGCCATACCGTCCTCCTAAGTATGCAAAAACTATACGTAAAATCTGTTCAAAAATTTATTAATACACTATATTTTACAACAATATTTTGTCTTATTCAACCATATTGTGCTTAATTATGCACAACCACTCCGGCATCCTTAAGAGCCTCTATAAAGGCCTCGACAACGACCGGGTCGAAGTGAGTTCCGGAATCGTTCCTAATTGCGGCAACCGCGTCATCAATTGAGAATTTCGGCTTGTAGCAGCGCTCGGAAATCAGCGCGTCAAAGTTATCTGCAACCGCAACAATCCTTGCGCTGAGCGGGATTTCCTCGCCCTTAAGCTTTGATGTATATCCGGTGCCATTCCACCATTCGTGATGGAAAAGTGCAATATCCTTTGCGATTTGAATATATTCTTCCGACTCGAGTCCACCCAGGGTTTCCTGGATAACTCCGGGGCCAAGGCTTACATGGGTCTTCATAACCTCAAATTCTTCCGGAGTAAGCTTGCCCGGCTTTAGCAGAATTGCATCCGGAATTCCTATCTTGCCGACGTCGTGAAGTGGCGTTGCGTCAATCAGAAGGTCTATATACTCATCAGTCAAAATCTCGGTATACTTGCCCATCTGTCTGAGCTTTGCGGCAATTATTCCGGTGTACTCGCTTGTTCTCTTGATATGCTCGCCTGTTTCCATATTTCTGGCTTCAATCAGGTTAGCAACAGATGCGATGATGGATCTTTGAATGCTTTCAAGCTTTTCAGTTCTTTCCTTTACGTCGTGCTCCAGACGTGTCTGGTAATCATAAACATAGGTTATATCATTGATTTCCAAGCTGTAGCCGAAGTCATAACCGTCATCAGAAAGCCTCTTTTTAAGCAGCGAGAACATTCTGCCTCCGGAGACATATGAGGTACGGCTTGAGCCAAGCGACTTGATATAGTCAACCGTAAGACCCGCACTCATCAGCTTCTTTGCATATTCGTTTGTAAACTGAATATTACAGTCGTCATCCATTACAATCAGTCCAACAGATGCATCGTCAAGCGCATATTCCTTAGCAAGTGACAGTGCGTCTAATACTTTAAATCTGAGGAATATGATGAACAGGAATACTACTCCGAAGAATACACCCATCATGGTTGAATCGTATCCATCAGTTATGCCTAACAGATATACTCCGTATCCAAGTATGCCCGATACTATCATCATGATTGAGTACAGAACAAGCTTTTTACGATTCTTGCTTTTCAGATTCTTCTGGTTGGCAAGGATAATGATGATACAAGCTAAAAAGTATACTACACTTGTTGCAACATAGATGTAATACAAAGGACCTCTCGTCATGCTGAGAGGTGAGTACTTTTGCGTAATATCAAAATTTACTGTGGCATAATAAAGGTGGTGATACTCGTTTGT
Source organism: Firmicutes bacterium UBA1764 (assembly GCA_002315535.1). Taxonomy (GTDB): domain Bacteria; phylum Bacillota; class Clostridia; order Peptostreptococcales; family Anaerovoracaceae; genus UBA1764. The sequence goes on from DCHA01000067.1 coordinate 5,580, forward strand.
AAAAACGATAACAGGGAATAACAAGCAGAATGTTGCTAAGCACGCAAATAGACCCTTGGAGACCTTTTTGCCGTAGAATGCACACACAAACATAAACGATGCACACATTACGTATGGCTTGCCCAAATAGGCAATGGCAGCTCCGGAAAGCGCCTCTTCGACGTTCACGGAATTTAGCTCGATAATATAGCCGACGAACATGAGTATAGTTGCAATTGTAAGCACTACAACATGTGCGCGCATTTCAGAAGGCTTCTGGCAAACAGCATAAATAAGCTCCGCAAACAGAATTGCAATAGCAACATATTGGATTACCAGTACAACTTTATAACCATCCATTCAATTTACCTACTGACTTTCTCAATGCTAAAATAATTCGTTCAAACCTGCCAATTAAAAACTGGCAGCAAATATTCATTTGCAGCCAGTCAATCATACAATCTAGGTAATTGTTTAGACACTTGACTTTGCGTCACTGACTTTCATCAGCTTTGCCTTTCACCAATAATTTTACATTTATTGTTTGCAAAAATCAAGAAATCCGGATTATTTTTTTAAGAAGTCACTTTCAGCTATTATTCAGGCTTTTTTGCCCCACAGTTAGTGCAGAAATTACCTGTATTAACGGTTCCGCAAGTGCAGGTCCATGGACCATTTGGATTTTTAGCTCCGCAGTTGCTGCAGAAATTACCGGTGTTTACTGCGCCGCATGTGCACTTCCAGCCGCCCTCCTCAGTTTTTTTCTGCTGGCCCATTGCAAAGAGGCCCTGAGTATCAATTCCGCCATTTGCCTGAGCCATATTCATGCCCATGAAGCCAGTGAATGCACCGTTTGGATTATTCGCAGCGGCCTGCATAGCGGCACCTGTTGAGCCTACCATATATGCAGCGGCTCTTGATGGATCTGTGAATGCTGCATTTCTCTGAAGCTCCTTGATGGTCTTTTCATCTTCCTCACTGACTGTAACTGAGGATACGCCAAAGGAAACAATCTCGATTCCTCTGAGATCTCTCCATTTTGATGAAAGCTCTTCGTTAAGAAGCGTTGCGAGCTCTGTTGTGTGTGCAGGAAGCTGGCTGTATCTGACTCCGGTAAGAGAAATCTTTGCGAAAGCAGGCTGAAGTGCGGTGAGAAGCTCAGTCTTCATTATGCTTGAGAGCTCTTCAACCTTGTATTCTCCGGCAAAATTGCCGCAAACGTTGGTGTAGAAAAGAACTGGGTTGGTGAGCTTAAGGCTGTACTCGCCGTGGCATCTGAGTGACATATCCATGTCAATGCCTGCCCTCTCGTCAACGACTCTGAAAGGAACAGGGCTGGATGTGCCGTATTTATTTCCCGGAAGCTCTTTAACGTTGAAATAGTAAACCTTTTGCATTTTCGGAGTCTCAGCGCCGAATGTAAAACGCTTGCCAATATTCTTGAATACTTCCTTGATATTATCGCCAAGCTTGCCGCCGTCAAGAAGTGAAGGCTCGCTTGATGCGTCGTATGTATATTCGCCCGGCTCTGCGCAGTAATCGATAACCTTGCCGTTGTCAACGATGAGAACGCACTGTCCGTCTGCAACCGCAATTACAGATCCTGCGGAAATTACATTGTCATCGCCCTTGTTTTGTGAAAGACCCGACTTCTTCTTTTTACCTGCTGCGCCCAGCGTATCAGAAGACAAAGCGTCGCAGTAAAAGAACTCCTTCCATTGGTCCTTAAGCACGCTGCTGCCTGAGTTAAGTGCTGCTCTGATTAATCCCATATATTTACCTCCTCGGCAATAAAATCAATTAGATGTAATAACTATTTTGATACTCCATTATATCATATTAAAGATTCCGGAGCAGTCTTTCTCCGGCCTTTTCACAAACAGTCTTCAGAGTGCTTGGATCAAACGGGCTGTCAAGGCCTGCATTTGCGAGAAGCTCTGTGAATGTTGCGGTGCCGCCCTGAACAGTGTAAGCCATGTACTTTCCCCAAGCGGCCTTAGGATCGTCCTGAATCATTGCCCAGAACTCAAGCGCAACTGTGCCTGCCAGGCAGTAGTCGATGTAGTAAAGCGGCAGTGAGTAAATGTGGTGCTTCATCTGCCAGCCCTCGCCGTCTGCGTAGAAAGGAATCTCTCCGTCAAGGCGCAGCCAAGGCATGTATATTCCGAGAAGCTCCTTCCAAACGTCATGACGCTGGCGCGGGGTGAGATCCGGCTGTTCGTACATTATGTGCTGGAAGTGGTCAACCATCGTGCCGTACGGAAGGAACTCAAGTGTTCCAGACAGGTGGCTGTAATTATATTTTTCGGCATCCTTTCCAAGGAAATCCTCTGACCAGTTCTCTGCAAAGTATTCCATGGACATCGAGTGAACCTCGCAGCTTTCCATGCCCGGGCACTGATATTCTCTAGGGAATTTGTCGCGGCTGATCCAGCCTGCAAAGGCGTGGCCTGCCTCGTGAGTGATAACCTCAATATCGTCTTGTGTTCCGTTGAAGTTCGCAAAAATAAACGGCATGTGAAGATCTTGAACATCCTCGCAGTATCCGCCGGAGGCCTTACCCTCCTTGGAAAGCAGATCCATCATGCCCTTTTCAAGCATCTCGTTAAAGAAGGCTGCGGTCTCGGGCGAAAGCTCTTCGTAAAACTTCTTTCCTGCGGCAACAATGTCCTCAGGGCTTCCCTTTGGGCGCGGATTTCCGTCTCTGAATATCAAGGCGTTTTCAGCATAGCTCATAGGGAACGCAAATCCGAGGCGGTCAGCTCTGGCCTTGCAAATCTTTGTAACGAGAGGAACAACGTAGTCTACGACGCCCTTTCTGAAATTCTCAACTTCCTTTTTGCCGTAGCTTGTCCTGGCCATCCTGTAGTAACCAAGCGGAAGGTAATTGTCATAGCCAAGCTTTTTGCCCATGGCGTCGCGCAGATGAACGAGCTTGTCATAAATCTCGTCCATTTCCTTTTGGTTTTCCTTGAACCACTTGCCCTCTGCCTTCCAGGCTTCGAGCCTTGTTTCATCATCAAGGTCGGTTTCAAACGGTGAAAGCTGAGGAAGAGTGTATACGCCGCCTCTAAACGGGATCAGGGCGCTTGCGAGCAGCTTTTCATATTTCTGCGCAAGGTCATTTTCCTGTTGCATTTCGCCTATGATTTCAGGACTGAAGCTCTTAACCTGGTATTCAAGGTTAATGAACATTGGCCCCGGGTATTTCTTTTCAAAATCTGCTCTGAAAGGACTGTCTAAAAGCGCAAGCTT
>DCHA01000071.1 GCA_002315535.1 Firmicutes bacterium UBA1764
CGGCCTTCGACGAGGACCAACAAATCTGTAAAGGAACCCACAAGCGCGCAATCGTAAAGAAGGCTAACTTCGATTAATTTGCAAAAGCAACTACCATACAATAAATACAAATCACCATGAATTATTTATATTTAGTTTTATTCGTACTCGTTACTGCCGTACATCTCTACTTCAGCAAACGAACAAATCAATACGGCCGCGGCATCACCAAGGGCATGATACTCCTGCTGCTGCTTGGCTTCTACCTCGAATGCGTTGATGCGCCGGAGTGGCTACTTGTCATTGCGCTTTTATTCAGCTGGCTTGGAGACCTGCTGCTTCTTGGCAAGGGCATAAAGTGGTTCACCGCCGGAGGCATATCCTTCATGATTTCTCACTTCTTCTTTGTGCTTACCTACCACAAGGAAATCATCTGGAGCAATGTTCCGGTAATCGTCATCGCGGTTCTCGGAATTATCTTTGCAATTGCCGTAGCAATAATATTCAAAAAACTCAAGCAGTTTTTAATAAAGCCCATCGTCCCGCCGATGTTCCTTTATCTGCTCATCAACGGATGCATGAACTGCTTCGCATGGTTCAGGCTAATCAGCACACCGTGCCTTGGAACAATCATCACCGCAGTAGGCGCTTTCCTGTTCTTCATATCTGACACCGCACTATTCTTTGTCAGATTCAACAAGGACAGCAAGATGAAATCACACTTCCTTGTAATGCTGACCTACTCCATCGCAGAGCTCCTCATAGTTCTCGGCTTAATACTCGCATAAATTAATTTTCCCTGACGACCCCACAGGAGGATAAAAATGAAATATTATCTCTACAACTCTCTCGCCAATAATGGAATTACGCCGGAGCTGAAAGAAGGCATACAGCCTATCGATGCAGTCGGACTCAATTACCAGGAATTCTTTGACGGACTTGCCGCAGAAGATGAAGTCGTACTTATCGGAGGCGACGGCACCCTCAACTATTTCATCAACGCAGTTGATACCGACAAGATCAGCAACAATGTTTATCTGCTTGGCGCAGGCACAGGCAACGACTTCTTTAATGACATTGAAAGAAAGGCCGGAGAAGAAGTGCTCATCAACGAGTATATTAAGAATCTTCCAACGGTATATGTTAACGGGCTTGAGAAGAAGTTTATTAACGGCATTGGCTACGGCATAGACGGATATGCATGTGAGGTTGCCGATCAGATTAAAGCAAAAACACCAAATAAAGAAATCAATTATTCCGCAATCGTAATTAAGGGAATACTCGGAAAGTTTGATTCACATCATGCAACAGTTACTGTTGACGGTGTTACAAACGAATACGATGATGTTTGGATTGCGGCAACAATGAAGGGCAGATACTATGGCGGCGGACTTAAAATTACCCCGGGCCAGGATCGTGCAAAGAAAACAGTATCATCAGTTGTTTACATGAGTAAATCCAGAATTAAGGGACTTATGAATTTCCCGAAGATCCCAAAGGGCGAGCATGTTGCGCTGACTCAATATGTAAAGATTTACGAAGGATCTGAAATCACTGTAAGCTTTAAGCGTCCATGCGCACTTCAGATCGACGGCGAAACAGTACTTAATGTAACTACCTATACAGTTAAGGCTTAGCCTGCGACACACGTGGCAAGACAACATACTTTCGTATCATCGAAGCATGAGACCGGCAGCGCAACTTCTGTAACAACAAAAAATCCCGCAGAGATGTTATCAAACATATCTGCGGGATTTATTATTTTGGGTTGCGCGATTACTGTGCCTTCTTTTTCTTAACAAGGGCTACAGCAACAGCTCCGACAACAACGCCTGCGCCGAAAATGATAAATGTGCCAGGCTGTCCGAATACACTGGCCTGAATCATTTGGGATATTCCAAGCTGATCAAGATTCTCCGGTAAAAATGTTGACTGATCATAACCAAAGTCTGACTGAGCCATTACATAATAAATCGGAGTTGTATGAGCTTTAACAAGTGAGCCATCCTTTATTACACCGGCAAGAGTTCCCAGTTGGTAAAGTACAGTTGTATTTATCGGCATATATTCGCTGATATAACCCGCAAGTGCATATGAATTCTTATTAAGAACCTCAGAGTTGTTCGCCACTGATATAATTACTGTTGTTAAATATGCAGGGCTATAAGTAACCATCATGGTGTATAGACCTTTTGAATCTTGTACGCTCCAGTTAAATAGTCCACCAAAATTAGCACAATGAAGCATAGTAATTTTTGGCAGTGTTATAAGATTTAATGTATCCAGAGCTTTGAATGATGGTGTAAACGCTGCAGTATGATCAGCATCGTCTTTAATTTCATAATAGTCTTCTCTGCTGCTGACTAAACCGTTTAAGAATGCATATCCATTATTAATCCCGCTAGCGTCGCAGGTATAATCAATTCCTGTTGCTGTTTTGTATGCGTCTGCAAATGCATTATTACCGCTTGCAACAAGATCTGTTCCAAATCTCTTAAATCCAATTGTGCTCATTGGAATCTTCGTGATTAAATCCTCTTCATTTACTATATTAAAAATAGTCTTATATGAAGCTGCATCGCCTGCTGTTGTTACATTAGGAGCACCGAATGTGTAAGTAAATGACTTGTAGTTTGCATCATCCTCGTAAAAAGTTCCAAGAATATTTGCAACAGCTCCGGCTCTTGAGCCTCCTGTTATGAGAATGATTTTCTGTGCATCAGCGGAAACGAATTCAGAAATATATGAATCAATGGTTTCCTTGCAAAGATTTGCTGTTACGCAGAAGCCCTTATGCATGCTGTGGTCAGTCCAATGCGGCGTGAGCGCTTCTAAGGTAGTCGGAACACTCTCATTAAGGGTATCGTATCTTTCTCTTAAAACATTGATGTATGCTTCGGTTTCTGCACCCATGTCTGCGTTGCTGGTCCACTCATTATAATTTCCTGTTCCGGAGGATGCTACAAAAATGAGCTCATATTTATTATCGCCCTTTGTAACAAGCTTGTGAGAAATAGTCAAATCATTCTTAACATCGAATTTCTCAGAAGCAAGCTCCGGAGCCTGCATTCCAGTTAAAATATCACAGAATCCAAGGTCCCTAAAGAAAGCACTTCCGTAGGTATAGTCATCCCCGGATGCGTCAGAAAACTGTGCATTTGATGCGATTACACACATCTTTGCAAGCTCTGAATAATACATTTCGTTATTTCCGTAAATGAGATAATCATCGCTATAGTTAAAGCTATAGTCGTATGAAATATTTTTGTTTGTTGCCTTTCCTGTATAGCTTGTTGCTTCATCTGCAAAAGCAGTTACAACTGAGCAAAACACTAAAACAAGTGCGAGCAGGATTGCTGTTATTTTCTTGCTTTTCATTTTTCCCTCCTGGGATAATCCACTTTATCCCATAACATTTCTATTATACCATATCCGGCCTTGATATGACATATCCCAAAGGCTTTTAGGGAA
>DCHA01000001.1:0-531 GCA_002315535.1 Firmicutes bacterium UBA1764
ACTAATTCTTCTTTTTTTCTTGAAAGTGTATTATAAATCTTCATGATTATTCCTCAATCATTACTACTTCCTTCATTACCTGTGGATCGAGCGGTTTGTCTGCAAAGTTTGTGCGAACCTTTACTATCATTCTTGCTACGTCAAGGCTTTCTTGATCAACAAGCTTTCCAAATGCTGCGTACTGTCCATCAAGATGCGGGGCATCATCAACCATGATGAAGAACTGTGATCCTGCTGAGTTTGGATCCATTGCTCTTGCCATGGAAAGAACTCCGGAAGTGTGCTTAAGTTCATTGTTAAAACCATTAGCTGCGAATTCGCCTACGATGTGATGGCCAGGTCCGCCAGTTCCTGTTCCTGTTGGATCTCCGCCTTGGATCATAAAGCCCGGAATTACTCTGTGGAAGATTGTCCCGTTATAAAATCCCTTCTTTACAAGATCAATAAAATTCTCAACTGTCTTTGGAGCGATTTCAGGATAAAGCTCTGCCTTCATCACGTCGCCATTTTCCATTGTTATCTGTACTATCT
>DCHA01000001.1:582-2084 GCA_002315535.1 Firmicutes bacterium UBA1764
TTTGCAATTGCTTCTTCTGCTGTAATTTCTACCTTGTCTGCATCGCGGCGGAGCTTGTATTCTACCTTGCCCTCGCTTGCGAGCTTTCCTACTACGATTCTAACAGGAATGCCGATGAGATCTGCATCCTTGAACTTAACGCCTGGGCGTTCGTCACGGTCATCAAGCATAACCTCGACTCCGGCCTTTGTGAGCTCTGCCTCGATCTTTTCTGCCAGAGCCATCTGCTCTTCATCGTTTACCTTAACTACATCGATGATTACGTGATACGGTGCAACTGACATAGGCCAGATGATTCCGTTCTCATCGTGGTGCTGCTCTACAACTGCAGCAACTGTTCTTGAAACGCCGATGCCGTAGCAGCCCATTACTACGAAGTGATCCTTCTGATCCTCATCCTTGTATGTGAAGTTCATCTTTTCACTGTACTTGGTGTGGAGCTTGAATACCTGACCAACCTCGATGGAGCGTGCTGCCTTAACAGGCTTTCCGCATACCGGACACGGATCTCCTTCCTGGAGAAGCTTGAGGTCCTTAACTATATCAGCCTTGTAGTCGCGGCCGTAGTTTACATTGATTAAATGGTGGTTTTCCTTGCAAGCGCCTGCGCACATATTCTTTGCGTTAACAAGCTCTGTATCAACGATGATCTTGCAATCGTGAAGTCCTGTCGGACCTGTGAAGCCTGCAACGCAGCCTGTTGCCGGGCCCATCTTGCTTTCGTCTGCCATTCTGATAGCGAACTCAGGAACGTCAAGCGCATTGATAAGCTTTGTTTCGTTGAGCTGTCTGTCGCCTCTGATGAAGCAGCAAACGTATTCAGGCTCCGGCTTATCCTCGCTGTATACCTCGTACATGATTGCCTTGATGCTCTTCTTCTTGTCGAGCTTTAAGAAATCGCATACCTCTTCGATAGTCTTTGTTCCCGGAGTCTCGACCTCCTGCATTGGAAGTTCTTCTTCCTGAGGCATTACTTCATCTCTGAAATCAGCCTTCTCTGCGGTTGCGGCCATGTCGCAGCTTTCGCAGTAAAGGATTTCTTCTTCGCCTGTTTCTGAGAGTGCGCAGAATTCGTGAGAGCCGGAGCCTCCGATTGCGCCTGTATCTGCTTCTACAGGTCTAAAGAAAAGACCGCAGCGCTTAAATACTTTTTCGTATGCTTCGTACATGTCGTCGTAGCTCTTCTGAAGGCCCTCTTCGTCACGGTCGAATGAGTAAGCGTCCTTCATGATGAACTCACGGGAGCGAATGAGTCCAAAGCGTGGTCTTGCTTCGTCTCTGTACTTTGTCTGAATCTGATAAATATTAAATGGCAGCTGGCGCCATGAGCTTACGTGCTGACGTGCTGTGTCTGTAAATACTTCCTCTGCGGTAGGAGCGAGAACGAAGTCTCTTCCTGCTCTGTCCTGGGTTCTCCAAAGCTCTGGACCGTATGCATACCAACGTCCGGATTCCTGCCAAAGCTCTGCAGGCTGAACGGCGGATGTCAGGATTTCCTGTGC
>DCHA01000001.1:2262-2913 GCA_002315535.1 Firmicutes bacterium UBA1764
CGAAGGGTGTTAAAAAACATTTTTGATACTTTCATTTTTGTTTCCTCTATCTCAACTAAAATTTTTAACTAGTACACATGTGGCGAGTGCAGCCATGCCGTTTCTGCTGACGTCGCTCATATTTTCTTCTGTCGTGGCCTTGATATTTATCCTGTCCACGTGAATTCCAAGCGCCCTTGCAGTGCTTTCGCGCATCGCATTTATATGCGGCATGAGCTTTGGTTTTTCAGCAATTACAGTGCTATCGACCATCATTATAGTATAACCCATTTCCTTGACCTTTTCAGCAACAATGCGCAATATTTCGCGCCCCGCCATGCCCTCGGTTTCGGGGCTGTTGTCAGGGAAAATTCTGCCTATGTCAGGAAGTCCTGCGGCGCCAAGCAAAGCATCTGCGATTGCATGCGCAAGCACGTCAGCGTCTGAGTGCCCGAGAAGTCCCTTCTCGTAAGGGATCTTGATACATCCAAGCATCAGCGGTCTGCCAGCAACGAGTCTATGCACATCATAGCCGTTGCCGAATTTTATTTCTCCGGGCATATCGGATGGGGTTGTAATCTTTATATTTGAATAGTTAAAAATACTGAAGGAGACTGAAATGCAATTTAAGGATGTTAAATACGAAAGGCCCGATGCAGAGGCCGTTAAAAA
>DCHA01000001.1:2928-5237 GCA_002315535.1 Firmicutes bacterium UBA1764
GTTGCCCTAAAGCCGTCCTTGCGAGCCAGAGCGTACGCCTCCTTTAATTCGTTTGAATCAAAGCCCTGCGGCGTCTGAACCTCAAAGAGCGTGTCTCTGTCATAGGTCTGCTCGGCGGTCCTGATTGTATTCTTGGGTTTAACACAGGGAATGACGCCCTTTTCTCCGGCATCAAGCGCATCCATAACGTTTTGAATAACCTGTTTGCTGACAAAGGGCCTTGCGGCGTCATGGATGAAAACCTGATCGTTGCAGCAGAGCATCAATGCGTTTGCAATGGAGTCCTGTCTTTCTGCGCCACCCATAACGATCTTGAGCTCAACCCCCTCGGGGAGCTTTTTAACAAAATTCGAAAGATAAGAAGCGCATTCCTCAGGGTCATTTGCGGCAATTATGAATTCGTTAAATTCCCCGTTAAAACCGCAAAAAGCGTCAAGTGCTTTTTCAAGTACTGTGACGCCATCGATCTTTAGGTATTGCTTTGGAAGCTCGCCGCCGAATCTTCTTCCGGATCCGGCGGCGGCGATAATTACTGTTCTTTTCATTATTTTGGTTTTGCGAAAATCATTCGCCCTGCAGAGGTCTGCAATACACTTGTTACAGTTGTCAAAACGTTTTTGCCGATGAGCTTCTTTCCGTTTTCAACAACTATCATTGTACCATCGTCAAAGTACGCAACACCCTGGTTGTTTTCTTTTCCTTCCTTTACAACGAAGATCTCAAGATCCTCGCCCGGAATTACGATTGGCTTGATTGCGTTAGCAAGTTCGTTAATATTCAGAACCTGAACGCCTTGAATTGATGCTACCTTATTCAGATTAAAGTCGTTGGTTACTACGCAGCCTTTAAGTATCTGCGCAAGCTTTAAAAGCTTTACGTCAACCTCCGGAATGTCCTCCAGAGCCTTCTCTGAATTGGTATTGTAAATTTCTATGCCAAACTCTGTTTGCACCTTATCGAGAATATCAAGGCCTCTTCTGCCGCGATTACGCTTGAGTGAATCGCTGGAATCAGCTATGTGACGAAGCTCAACAAGAACAAATTCAGGAATGACAATGTCGCCTTCTAAAAATCCTGTTTTCAAAATATCTAAAATTCTTCCGTCAATAATGACCGAAGTGTCAAGGATTTTTGGAGTAGCGCTGTTGTTCTTTGCTTTGGACTTAACTGTTGGTGCAAGGGCTGTTCTTGATGGGAGGCTTGGCCACTCAATGATGTGGGCAAGTCTTCTGGTAAGTACAGCTCCTCCGTAGGCAAGTGCGACAAACAGGATAGCGTTTAGAGCGGTTGAAATATATGCGGTCTGTAAGAATTTTATCCCATTAATAATCTGCGAGATAAAATATGCAATCAGTATTCCAACGAATAAACCGATTCCTCCGGCAATAAGCTCGATCGCCGGAACCGTGGAAAGGCTGCTTTCAATGCTAATCAATGTATTGTTCGTTACTTTGCGGAGTCGGTTGAATAAATAAAAGAATATAATACCGAAAAAACATACGAAGAATAAGGTCGCCAACGTAATTTCCCCAGAGTTGAACTCCCAAAATCTTCCGAGAACCTTCTCGTCTAATAGAAGGTTTGAGACTCCGTAACCAAACAGCATACCCATAAGTGTAAAGAACACTCTAAGTACTTTGTTTAACATGATTGTCCTCCAAATATTTAGTTGTATTTTATGTAATCTATATAAAATGACGCTGAATTGCGATTTGGGGAATCGCAGTCATCATTCATGTGCTAGATAGCCTCGTCTATCATGGCTTCGGCCTTTTTATCATCAACGCCGTTTACCAAAACAATTTCAGATGAGAGGATTTGACGCGCGTTTGTGAGAAGCTTCTTTTCACCTGCGGAAAGCTTCTTTTCGCGCTCGATGCGAACGAGATTTCTGATAACCTCTGCAACCTGCTTTGGATCGCCGGTCTTGAGCTTTTCATTGTTGTCTCTGAGTCTTCTGTTCCAGTTATCATCCATCTCTGTTGATGGTGCGCTGAGAACCTCGAGAATATGCTTAATCTCCGATTTCTTTACAATAGCCCTAAGCCCTGCCTCTGCACACTTGTCCACAGGAACCATAACCTCCATCTTTCCGTAAGGAATATGCAGGATATAATAGGACTTTATCTCGCCGAGTATTTCACGTTCTTCAATTTTTTCAATAATGCCGGCACCGTGCATTGGGTACACGACTTTATCGCCAATATTAAACATTTCCCTTGACTCTTCTTTTCTCTTCTTGTATATTAATAGATTAGCTCACAAAGCTTCTGACATTATTATACACTTTTTGTAGAAGATAGTCAAAA
>DCHA01000001.1:5317-5678 GCA_002315535.1 Firmicutes bacterium UBA1764
ATTACTTATCTGCTTTCTTCTTGCCGGAGTGTTCACGTGCCTGAGTTGCTACGATGCCGCCAAGAGCAAGAAGTGCAAGAACGTTTGGAATTACCATCAGATTGTTAAACATATCTGTGAGCTCCCATACGAGATCGTTGGATGTGATGGATCCGAGGAATACGAAGATTAATGCGATTACGCCGTAAACCTTTTTGCATAATTCATAGCGCTTGTTTCCGAAGAGATATACTGCATTGATTCTTCCGAAAAGTGTCCAGCCAAGGATAGTTGAAAGCGCAAAGAAGAAGAGGCAAATTGCAACGAATATTGCGCCGAATCTTTCGCCGAATACGGTTCCGAATGCGGTCTGCGCAAGATT
>DCHA01000053.1 GCA_002315535.1 Firmicutes bacterium UBA1764
ATGTATTTGGTCTATAATTATAGTGTTCTTTAAAGAAACAACAAATTTAATCTTAACGTTAAGGAGGAAATTATTATGGCATTTGTAATTGCAGATTCTTGCATCGCTTGTGGTGCTTGCGCAGCTGATTGCCCAGTTGGAGCAATTTCTGAAGGAGACGGAAAGTACGTTATCGACGCTAATGCTTGCATCGATTGTGGTGCTTGCGCTAATAACTGCCCAGTTGACGCTCCACAGCAGGCTTAATTAAAAGCAAAAGAAAGCAGTGAGTCATAAGACTCACTGCTTTTTATTTTCCTAGTCATTTGCTATATAGTATGTCAGGGCTCTGAGGCTGTCTGACAGGTGGATGTTTTCAACCTTTACGCCTTCCATACCCTTGATATCAGTTACCGCAAAGTTCCAAATACCCTTTACGCCGCCACGTTTAAGTCTATCGGCAATATCCTGGGCAAATTCTGCCGGAGCGGTTATTACGCCAATATCAACTCCGTTTTTCTTAACATACTCTTCTATCCATTTATCATCAAGAACAGGAAGCCCACAGACAACTGATCCGATTTTGTCATGGCTGGTATCAAACATAGCAACTATATCAAACTGGGGTTCAAAAGTCTTTGTATAGTTAGCAATAGCCTCTCCAAGGCGGCCACAGCCGATAACTATAAGCTTGTACTTGTTCTTAAGTCCAAGTATACGATTTATTTCAGTCTTTAAATCGGTAATTGCATAACCATAGCCCTGCTGTCCGAAGCAGCCAAAATGGTTAAGATCCTGACGAATCTGTGATGCGGTAAATCCGATTCTTTCTGAAAGCTCTGCACTTGATGTGCGCTCCAGGCCCTCAGCCTCCATTTCTTCAAGAGTTCTGAGATATCTTGGAAGTCTTCTGATTACGGCGTTTGCTATTTTAGTTTCCTTGCTCATATTACACCTCTGATAACAATCAATTTTACCGATATAATATCATTATATTGTTAATAAAACAACGGAATAAGAAAAATAACCCCATGCTTATTTAGAATAAGTACATCCGAACCATAGGGTTATTTAAACAAAGCGTAACATAACAGGCTCAATTATATGATATAATGCTTAAGTTATGAGTTTAATTACCGCATCCAAAATTGATAAGTATTACGGAATAACCCCTATCATTGAAGGGGTGTCTTTTCATATCAATAAAGGAGACAAAATAGGAATTGTAGGCGCGAACGGCGCAGGGAAGTCCACTCTTCTCAAGATTCTTGTGGGAGAGATAAGCGCTGATGAGGGCGAAATCTACCTTGATAAGAACGCATCCATAGGCTATCTGAAACAAATGGATCAATTCCCGGGCGGAGGGACAGTTCTTGAAGAAGTGCTTAAAAACAGTGAGCGCTTCCACCTTCCTGATGGTGCTAATCCCGAGAAATGGGCAAAGGGCATCTTAAATAGCCTCAGCTTCGGCGATGATTATCTGAGTAAGAATGTCGGATTACTTTCCGGAGGCGAAAGGACAAGGCTTGCTCTGGCGGCCATGCTGCTTGAAAATCCGGACATTATGATCCTGGATGAGCCTACCAACCATTTGGATATTGGTTCACTCAAATGGCTTGAGCAATACCTGAAGAACTACAAGGGCACACTCATAGTTATTTCCCACGACCGATACTTCCTTGACAAGCTTGTTAAGAGAATTTTCGAAATAGAGAACCACAAGCTGACAGCCTATGAGGGCAATTACAGCCAGTACCTCGAGAAAAAACGTGTTAAATATGAACAGGACCTGAAGCACTACGAAAAGCAGCAGGAAGAAATAAGACGCCAGGAAGACATGATTCGCATGATGAAGGGTCATAACACCGAGCATCTCGTAAAACGTGCGCAGTCAAGGGAAAAGCGTCTTGCCATGGTCGATAGACTCGAGAAGCCGGAGCTGTTTAACTCTAAGATCAAGCTCAGCTTTAAAGAGTCTGTACAGACTGGAAACGATGTCCTCTTCGCAGAGGGACTCGCTAAAGCATATGGATCGCAAAAGCTGTTTTGCGATGTAAACCTTGATATTAAGCGCGGTGAGCGTATATGTATAGTCGGCGCAAACGGTATAGGAAAAACAACCCTGCTTAAGATACTTCTTGGAAAAGAGCGCGCTGATGCCGGGCATTTCAGGCTCGGGCAGAATGTAATTCCGGGTTACTATGACCAGCAGCAGGAATTTTTGAACAAGGATAAGACCGTACTCGACGAGCTTCACTCGATGTATATCAAGTATGACCAGACAGAGCTGCGCGCCCTGCTGGGCAGATTCCTATTTATCGGCGAGGATGTATTTAAGACAGTAGGTCAGCTTTCCGGAGGCGAAAAAGCAAGGCTTGCCCTGCTTGAGCTCATGATGTCCGGAGCAAATCTTCTGATCATGGACGAGCCTACTAACCACCTTGACATCAAAGCAATGGAGGTTATTGAAGACGCCCTGCTCTCATTCCCGGGAACACTGGTAATAGTCAGCCACGACAGATATCTTCTTAAGAAGGTACCTACAAGCATTTTAGAGCTTAGCCAGAGCGGAATAACCACATACCTCGGCAACTATGATTACTATGAAGAAAAGTCATCCTCTGTAGGGTCAGCGAAGGCCTATATGAAGAGTCTGGGCAATTCTAATATGGAGGCTCAAACCAGCGAAAATGATGCCGGCCCAAGGCTTGGCTCAAAAGAGGCCAGAGAAGCGGATAAAGCAGCCGCAGCGGCTGAAAAAAAGGCTGCAAAGGCGCTTGAAAAGCTTGAGAAGGAAATCGCAGATGCGGAAAGCGAAGTCTCAAGTCTTGAAGCAGAGCTTTGCAGACCTGACATTTTCAGCAATCCAGCCAAATGCCAGGAAATCTCCGGCAAGATAGCAGAGTTAAAAGAATATATAGAGAAAAAATACGAAGAGCTGATGTAGATTGGCTCTTTTTTCGCGCCGGAAAATAGCACCATTATTGTTTTGAAGTAGTGAAATTCTATGGTATAATAATTAGGTTAAAGGAGGTTGTGTATATATGATTTTCGAAAAAGTTAGAGATATCATAGCAGAACAGCTTGATGTAGATAAAGAAAGTATCACAGCTAGTACAGATCTTATTAGAGATTTAGAGGCAGATTCCCTTGACGCCGTAGAAATTATTATGGCTATTGAAGATGAATTTGGAATTGAAATTCCGGATGAAAAGGCTGAGGAATTCCACGAAGTACAAAGCATCGTAGACTACATCGAAGCAAACGCATAGGATACACAAAAACTAAACCGAGGCAAAAGCCTCGGTTTTTTTTATGCGTCAAGTTTTGAAAGTCCGCTTTCAATTGAAAGCCCCGGATACACGTCAAGGTGCAGATCGGATTTAAGTCCAAGCTTTGCCTTTTGATATGCGGCGCTTGCAACCATTGCTCCGTTATCGGTGCAAAGAATCGGGGATGGAATGTAAAGCTTTACTCCGGCCTTATCACATCTTGCCTTTAGTTTATCGCGAAGGAAGCTGTTGGATGCGACACCTCCGGCAACGGCAAGCTCGCTGCACTTAAGCATCTTAGCGGCATCCATAGTCTTGTCGATAATAACCTCCATTACCGCCTCTTGGAAGGATGCGGCAACATCGGCCCTGTTTACTTCCTTGCCCGCCTGCTCTTCCTTGTGCAGATAATTAATTACTGCAGTTTTTGTGCCGGAGAGTGAAAAGTCAAAGCTGTCCTTTTCAAGATATACTCTCTTAAATTCTATCGCAAATGGATTGCCCTCCTTTGCGAGCTTGTCAACCTTTGGGCCGCCCGGGTATCCGAGCCCGAGAACTCTTGCAACCTTGTCATAGGCCTCGCCTACCGCATCGTCTCTGGTGCAGCCTAGGATTCTGAACTCATTGTAGCCCTTTACCTCGATAAGATGGGTGTGGCCTCCGGAAACAACAAGTGAAATGAACGGCGGCTTTAGCTCGGGATGCTCAATCAGATTAGCCATGATGTGAGACTGAATATGATGAACACCGATAAGTGGAATACCGCTTGCGGCGCAAACAGCCTTTGCGTATGCGGTTCCCATGAGTATAGCGCCTGCAAGGCCCGGGCCCGCGGTAACACCGATTTCGTCGACCTCGCTAAGGCTTACGCCTGCTTCTTCAAGCGCTTGGTCAAATACGAACGGAATATTGTGAAGATGGTGCCTGCTTGCAATCTCAGGAACAACGCCTCCGTATACTGTATGAATCTCTATCTGTGAACTGATTACATTGGAAAGAATATCCCTGCCATCGGCAAGAATCGCAATTGCAGTCTCATCGCAGCTGCTTTCTATTCCCATTGTAATATGTCTGTTGTCTTTCATTATTCTAATCCTTTAAGCTTTCTTTCGGCCTCTGCCAGTCTCATGTATTCGGGCTCGGCACTGTAGCAGCTTTCTGTCTGGCCATTCTTAAACATTTCCTCTGCCAGAGCGAGAACCTGATCGGCCTCCTGTGCACCCTCTGCGGCTTTGTCTATAAGGCTACAGCCATCGCCAAAGTAGTGGACATCGCTCTCGGAAATATTGTTTTCGCGAATCAAAGCCTCGAGCATTTCTTTGAATTTTTCTATGTCATATGCCGCGCCGGGTATGAGCGGCTTTTTGTTCATGAAAGCTCCGGCATAGACCTGAGATCTTCTCGCATCAAAAATCGGAACCACAAGATCTGTTTCATTGATGCCTTTTCTGTACGCAAAGCTGTCAAGCGTGGGCACGCAAACAATGGGCTTGTCCCAAATCTGTGCAAGGCCCTTTGCGCTTGCCATTCCGATCCTGATGCCGGTAAATGAGCCCGGGCCCCTGGACACCGCAATAGCATCAAGCTCCGGCCCGCTTTGGCCCGCCTTTGACAGAATCTCCATGCACATCGGAACTATTTCCTGAAGATGCGAGTAGTCTGTGTCATTTTTAATTTTCTCTGCCCCAAGGGCGACTCCGGCAAAATGGCCGGTAGTTTCAATTGCTAGTATTTTCATATCCACAATATTATATTTGATTTTATATATTATTCAATTGGTATGTTATAATGTTTAACGTTATGAAAAGCATTACATTACATTCAACTAAAGAGACCGAAGAATTCGGAAGTGCACTTGCAGGGGTGTTAGCCCCAAATACGGTTATCGCGCTTACAGGCGACTTGGGCGCCGGCAAGACAACTCTTACCAAATCCATAGCAAAAGGACTTGGCGTCACAGAAACGCTGACAAGTCCTACTTTTACTATTGTCTGCGAATACGAGTCCGGCAGACTTCCATTATATCATTTTGATGTGTACCGCGTCAGTGATGCGGATGAACTTTTTGAAATCGGTTTCGAAGATTATTTCACTAAGGGTGGTGTTTGCATCATCGAATGGGCCAATCTTCTCGAAGACGGCCTGCTGCCTGAAAACACTCTAAGCATTAGTCTGTCCTACGGCGAGGGCGAAGAAGAAAGGATTGTTAACCTATCTTCGGACCTTGATTGCTAGCACTTGGTGCGGCTTGCTTTACCGCGCTTGCCTGCTTCTGCTTTGCGACGTCATTCAGCTCTTTTTCTTTCACGGCTGAAATGGCTTTTTTTATTTCTGCATTTCTAAGAGCATTAACAAGCCCCTTTGTTTGCATTGTTACTTCTGTCGGAAGCTTTGCATTTTTTTCTGCAGGCTGAATATCCTTCATGTCAACGCTGTCCATGTCTGATGCGAGTATTTCTGATATTTTGCCAACCAATTTGTTATTCACGTTTTTTATTCCTTTTACGCTGTTTTCTACATTATATTTTTCTGCCATTTAATTTACCCCTTATATCTGTACTTTGCCATGTAAAGTTCTTTGCAAGCAGCTCTTGGAAGGACCTTTGTTATTACTCTGTCCAGAGCAGGATTTATGCTGCTGAAATGAATCTCTGTATCAGGCGGAAAGCTTGATTGAAGAGCCTTGAGAGTTGCATTATACATTGCCTGAGCGGATGCGGCGCCATCTGATCCTACGTAAAGCCATGGGATATCGATAACGCTCCGGCCATCCCTAAAGCTTGTCTGAACAAGCAAGAGACTTGAGATATGTCCGTCGACAATGCTGCAGCTGCTAAATGGACTGAAGTCCTGCGGATCGATACGAAGAGGAACGCCGATGAGGCTGCTTCCTGTCAGCATCTCGAGGTTGAATCGCTCGATTGTATTGCTGCCAAGAGACTGGAATGATGAAAGTGTAAAATCATCTCCGGGCATCTTGGGAACCATCACAAGTGTTTTGAGAGTTGACTCGTAGCTTATCCAGCCTGGATTTGTCTGAATTTTGAAGCCCTGACTTTCGGCAAATTCGGACATGCCCTTTGCATCGTTTGTAAAGAAGGTATAGCACGCTTCGGCACCAATCTTTGAAAGCGTCTTGTTCAGGGCCTTGAGCATACTGCTTGCGACCTTTCTTCTGCGGTATCTTTCGTCGACGTAAATCCACTGAATCGCAATGTCTGTCAAAAATACCGACGCGAGCAAAACGCCAACGGGTCTGTTATCCTCGACCGCACCAATTGTTATTATATTAGAGTCATGATCAGAATACAGGGATTCATCGTAAAGCCCTGCAAAATATGGTTTTGTCTCTTTATTTAAAAGAATTAGTTTCATTACTTCCTCCTGATCCTATATCAAGATTAACATATGTTGCGTTTCAGAACCGTTTACCTGATCCACATGATTATTGCGTCTTCGCCGTCTTGGTAGTAGCCCTTTCTGATGCCCTCTTCCTTAAAGCCGTATTTTTTGTATAGGGCTATTGCCGGAGCGTTGCTGACTCTGACCTCAAGGGTGACGCCGTAGATGTTATCAGGGAATTTAATACCTTCGCTGCGGGCAAAATCTGCCGGTTTTTCGCACTTTGTAAAGTAGCAAAGCATTTCATTGATAAGGACGCAGCCGAGGCCTTGGCAGCGCTCTGGCGGCCTTACAGCCACATTTGTGATGTTGATTTCTCCGGCAATATCGTGCGTGCCGATAAAGCCTAATATTCGCGTGGAATTTGCATCATCAAAACAAACCCAATACCTTGCGTTTGGGTTCGTTTTCAGGTCGGTCTCAAATAGAATTCGGCTCCAGGGCCTGTCGAAGCACTCGTCCTCGATTTCTTTGATTTGATCCAAGTCTTCTATTGATGCAAGTCTCGTAACAATCATTTATTTATGCAGGATTGGGGATACCCTCTTGTAAACAAGGAAAGTGATAGCCGAGTTGATAATTGACTTTGTCA
>DCHA01000052.1 GCA_002315535.1 Firmicutes bacterium UBA1764
ACAATGCCGGCGCTTGAAGCATAAAGTGCCTTAACAACGCAATCTGCAATGTTTGGCTCCATCTTAATAAGCTCATCACGGTCTATTATTCTAAGCCCCTCAACCCCGTTAGCAAGACCTTTTTCAAGGAGCTTATTTAAGCCTTCAATTTCATCTTCATTTGTTGCCACAACTATTGATCCGTTGTTGATGTAATCAAACTCGAGATCCTTTGCCAGCTGGGGCATGAGTCTATTTCCCTCAACATTCAGCTTTGCCATAAGTGTTCCGGGAACGCAATCAAATCCGGCGTGAACAATCGCAGAATTAGCCTTTGATGTTCCGCTGCATACATCTTCCTCTTTTTCGAGTACTAAAATATTCAGTTTGTACTTGGAAAGATTCATTGCAATGCTTGAGCCTGAAACTCCGGCACCAATGATAATGACATCGTACACTATTTCTTCGCCTCTTTCTTTTCCCAGTGAGGTTTATTACCTTTTGCAGGCTTGCCCTCGCTGATACGTCTTTTTGTTGTCTTTGGTTTCATAACAGAATATCCGAATGTGCCAAGCCTTTTAGTGTCAATCGTATAGTAATCTCCATGGACATAGGATATTAAATTCATTTTTTCAAAAGCAATTCTTCCGCTTTTGCTTATGTATTTTTCATCAACATGAACAGCAACAATTTCTGCCATAAAGATATCATGGCTGCCCAAAGTCTGTATGCTGGTCACCTTGCACTCAAGATTCATTGGAGACTCTGCAATCATAGGACATGACACAATATCAGCCTTTGCCTTTGTCAGATGCATATTCTCAAACTTGTTTTCTTTGCTGCCGCTTTTGCAGCCACAGTAATCAAGCGCAAACACAAGATCTGTATTTGCAAGATTTATTACAAACTCCTTTGATTCCTGAAGGATCTTGTATGAATGTCTGCTTGGTCTGACACTTATATATGTCATTGGAGGCTCAGAATTAATAATGCCTGTCCAGGCAATAGTAATAATGTTATCCTCTTTACCATTGCTGCAAGTTGCCATTATGCATGGGAGTGGTGCAAGCATATCCCCCGGTTTAAAGCTTTGCTTTGACATTTTTCCTCCTTAGTTATCCCAGCGAGCTTGAGTATTATATAGCTCTGCGTAGCGACCGTTTTTGGCGAGCAGCTCTTGGTGTGAACCTTCTTCTACAATCTGTCCGCCATCTATTACGATAATTCTGCTTGCCTTTCTGATAGTGGATAGTCTATGTGCAATGATAAGACAGGTTCTTCCATCTGCAAGCTCATCAAAGGCACTTTGAATATTTGATTCAGTAATAGAATCAAGCGCAGAGGTTGCTTCATCGAGAATGAGAATCGGCGGATTCTTAAGGAATATTCTCGCGATTGCAATTCTTTGCTTTTGACCTCCGGAAAGAAGAGTTCCTCTTTCGCCAACATAGGTATTAAAACCATCAGGCATATTCATTACATCATCATATATTTCTGCTCTCTTTGCAGCTTCGCAGACTTCTTCGTCGCTTGCGCCCAATCTGCCGTATCTTATATTTTCCATAATCGTGTCCGCAAACAGAAATACATCCTGCTGTACAATTCCAATCTGGCTGCGAAGTGAAGCCTGCGTTACACTCCTCACATCCTGACCGTCGATTTTAATAGAGCCTTCTTTTATATCGTAAAACCTTGGAATAAGTTGACACAGACTTGTCTTGCCTCCTCCTGACGAACCAACTACAGCAATTGTCTCTCCGCCATTTATTCTCAGGTTAAGGTTCTTAAGAATGCCTATATCCTTGTTATATTCAAAGGATACATTCTCAAAGCTTATCGAGCCCTCTTTAATTATTAAAGGCTTTGCATCTTCATCGTCATTTATTTTGGGCTCAATGCGCATGATTTCCGCGAAGCGTGCAAGCCCGGCACTTCCGGATGCATACAGCTCCGCAAAATCGACAAGCTTCCTCACCGGACTGATGAATGCATTAATGTAAAGACAGAAGGTGATCAGGTCAACATAATCAAGCTTGCCCTTCATAATCATCCATCCACCAAAGCACATTACCACAACGGAAATAATGCAGCAGAAAAACTCCATCACACTATGGAACTCCGCCATACATTTATAAAAATCTTTTTTATTTTCCTTATAGGCCTCTACCGTTTCCGAAAACTTTTGGAATTCAATTTCTTCGTTTGCAAAAGCCTTTCCGGTTCTCATACCCGACAGATTCGACTCAATCTGAGTATTAATTCTTGCGACACCCTTTTTAACGCCAATTGAAACCTCCATTTGGCGATTCCTTAATCTTAATAATACTATCGCGAATACCGGAATAAGCACTGCAAGAATAAGTGCAAGGCGCCACTCTATAGTCGCAACAAGAATCAGCGAGCCGATAATTGTAACACATGCGATGAGAATATTTTCCGGGCCATGGTGAGCAAGCTCTACGATTTCAAATAGATCAGTTGTAATCCTGCTCATCAGCATTCCGGTTCTATTGTGATCAAAGTAATTAAACTCAAAGCTTTGGATGTGCTTAAAAAGATCAAGTCTTATATCAGCCTCAACTAATACCCCAAATCTGTGGCCCCAAAAGGTCACAACATATAAAAGAGCCGAACGCAAAACAAAGGCAATCGCAATAATGCCCATAACGGTAAAGAAGGCCTTATACGCTTTATCCGGAAGCCAAGTGTTAAGGGCTATTCTTGAAACAAAAGGATAAACCAAATCAATTGCGGCAGCCAAAAAAGCACAGCACATATCAAGCACAAAGAGACCCTTGTGCCTCATTAAATAGTGCATAAAAATCTGCAAATTTGATTTAGTTTGAAATTCTTTTGTCGTCATTCCCATCGAGTATATGAAATCTTTTGATTTGAATATATTGAATGATCCGCATTGCATAAAAATGCGGCTGTACATACTACTGCAAAATATGGAATGTTGCTAAAGCCGAATATTTCCCCGCCAATAAAAATGGGCGCGAGGAGTGTATTTGTTCCACCTGCGAAAACTCCGGCATAGCCTAAGGCCGCAACAATAACAGGATCCATCCCAAACAGCGGTGCGATAATAACGCCTAGGCACGAGCCTATTGTAAAAAGTGGTGTAACCTCTCCCCCTTGGTAGCCTGCGGACAAGGTTAATATTGTGAGTACTGCCTTGAGTATAAAGTCATACCAGAAAATATTTCCGCCCTCGATGCAAAGCATAATGAGATTAGCGCCGGAGCCGGAATATCTTCCGTGCTCAAATATGAGCATTGCAATGCTTATCACTGCACCCACGGCAAATATTCTTATGTATTGATTTGGTATTTTATTTTCAAGCAAGCTCTTTGTTTTATGAAGTCCAATTGCAAAGAGCATTCCGCAAACGCCGAATATAATTCCAAGCAGAAGCAGCTTCCAAAACTCCGGATAGTCTATCTCCATTGTCATTCTCAGATTAAAGGCTTCCTTGGATGTGCCAAGCGTTGCGGCAAGTCTTGCGGCAGTAATAGATGCTGTAAATGCCGGGAACAATGCTCTGTATCTAAGATGACCAACCTTTAGCACTTCAAGCGCAAAGCAGCATGCCGCAATCGGAGTCTGGAAAAGACCCGCAAAGCCTGCCGACATTCCTGCGACAATCAGTATCTGCGCAGTATCATCAAATCTGAATTTTCTTCCAAGGTTATAGGATAGTGTTGCACCTATTTGAACAGCAACACCTTCACGTCCGGCGCTTCCCCCAAACACATGGGTCAGCCATGTTGTCCCAATTGCAAAAGGAATAATCCTGCGCGGAAGGTAATGCCTCTGTCCGAGGGCCGTTTTAAACACCATTCCCATTCCATGCTCGGAACCCTTACCCCATTTCTTATAAGCCCACACAATAAGCAAGCCTGCCAATGGAAGAAGCGAAATAAACAAATAAGGATGAGAATTTCTTACTGCTGTTGAATAGCTTAATCCTGTGCCAAATATAACCTCTATCAAAGCGACGGCAACGCCAATAGGAATACCAAGTATTCCAAGGCATATTACTCGCCTATAATAAAGCCAATTGTTATTCTTCACACTTTGCATTCTTTGCAGCTTCTTCCTCTTCAAGAACTCTGTATGCAACCTTACCTACCAAGGTCTTTGGCAGCTCTGCCTTAAATTCAATTGATTTAGGCATTGCATATTTTGCGATATGCTTTTCGCAATAATTCATAATGGAATCCTTTGTTCTCTGATTTGCAGGAACATCAGGCTTGAGCATTACAAATGCCTTTACCTTCTGGATCTTAATCGGATCAGGAATACCTATTACGCATGACATCTGAACAAGAGGATGCGCATCAATAATGTTCTCAAGCTGTGCCGGATAAATATTGTATCCGGAGCTGATAATCATTCTCTTTGCTCTGCCCTTGAAATAGATAAAGCCTTCCGCATCCATGCAGCCGAGATCACCTGTATGAACCCATGTAAGTCCATCGGGATCTGTTGTGAGAGTTGCATCAGTTTCTGCCTCGTGATTCATATAACCACGCATAACTGTCGGACCCGCAAGAAGTATTTCGCCCTCTTCACCATACGGAAGCTCCTCTGAAGTTCCGATCTTGCAAATCTTATAATAGGTATCAGGGAAAGGAATTCCAATGCTTCCCGGCTTACTGAACTGCGGAGGTGTTAAGCAGCTTGCGGTAACACACTCAGTTGTTCCATAGCCTTCCCTGATTTGAATCTTGGCATTATGATTACGAAGGAATAAGTCCATCTTCTTTTTAAGCTCTATTGAAAGACTATCGCCTCCGGAGAAAACACCCTTAAGACTCGACAAATCTGCTCCGTCAAATTTCGGGAGTCTGAGAAGAGCCTCAAACAGAGTCGGAACTCCGGCAATAAAATTGCACTGATATTTAGTAATCAGCTTTGCATAGCTTTCAGGTGTAAATCTTGGAACAAGTACGCAGCGACCGCCCTGTGAAAGCATTGAGTGAATGCACACTCCAAGTCCAAATCCGTGGAAGATAGGCATTGCGGCAAGCATTTTGTCCCCAGGTCTGAACATTGGATTTGTTGCAATAATCTGTTGTCCGAGAGCATTAAAGTTTCCATTCGTAAGAACAATGCCCTTGGTTGTTCCTGTTGTACCGCCGGAATAAAGAATTACGGAGGCATCGTTTGATTCTCTCTTCACCTCATAATTCCAGAAGCACGATTTCCCCAAAGATAAAAACTTTTCCCAACGAATTACCGGGGCATCATGAGGAATACGTTCAATCTTACGACCTTCTGTCAGCATGTATCCGGCCTTTACCGGCTTTGAAAGTGCATCCTTAATGCTTGCGATAATTACATTTACAACGGGTGTGTTTTTTCTGATGTTTTCAATTTTGTTATAGAACTGATCGAGAGTAATGCAGCTTACACTGTTTGACTCACGAAGATAAAATTCAATCTCCTTTTCTGATGAAAGAGGATGAACCATATTACAAATTCCACCAACAAGGTTTACTGCGTAAAACATGTAAATAGCCTGCGGACAATTTGGCATTGCAATAGTAACAACATCGCCCGGTCTTATACCAATTGTCCTAAGGGACCTTGCACACTGTCTGATAGTCTTAACTAATTCCTTATACTTCGTTGGCTTCCCCATAAAGTCAAACGCAGTGTTATTCGGATATTTCTCAGCAATCTTTTCAACAGCTTCAAACATTGAGCCATTGAAATAATTCAGGTGAAGAGGAATATCTGATGCCTTGGAGCTTTCTGCCCAAGGGGTCTTAATTCCTTCAACCTTTTTCCAGTCTGTTGTCCAGTCTTTTATTCCTTTAATCTCTAATTCACTCATACTTTACCTCCGTATTCAGGTCATTCTCTAATAGTTCAGGGTGCTGAGCTATATATTTAAAAAGTTTAATTGTCTTTGAATAGTAATATCCATCAGCAAGTCTCTCGTCTATTGTCAGTCCAAGATCTACGCAACCATTCTTAATCTCACCAATTAGGCAGAAAATTGAATTTGTCCCCCAATTTGTTAAATGGTGATATCCGCACTTCATTCCAATAGAACCCACATTAGAAAAAAGCGCTGTTGTGTAGTAAGGATCCGTTTCTATTAATGACTTCGGAACCAGTCCATGCTTATCAAGCACACAAATGAATTTCACTAAAGCCCTCGAGATAAATCTCGGCATTTTCAGAAAGGTCTCCATTGCATCCGAGCTTGCGTCCAGAGTTTCTCCTCGCACTGCACTAATCTGTTTGTAGAGCTTTTCGTGAAGCGTATAAATATTGTCATCCTTCTCACAATCAAGAATGGCAAGTCCTTCTGCGCCATCATCAGCAAAAAGCTTTTTTACTACAAAGGATGCAGTTATGTTTTTACGCTGATACATAGTTTGATTAGCGATAAATCTATTCATCTTCGGACGAAGATGAATGGTTTTCATTAATGCGGCAACAAGCACATGAAATACTGTGTATTGGAAATCCTTATTCTCAGGCTTTGCGTTTTCTTTTTCAAGCCAAGCATAAATCGCAGTTAAATCTATTTTTTCGCTAATGTATGCCTCGTTATCACATCTGTTTGGATAAAGCAACGGACAAATAAAATGCATAGCATCTATGTCGCGTATTAAATACCCATCTTTTCTGTCTCTCATTATTGAGATTCCCCCTTTATAAAATCGTTAATAGAGCCCTTGTTATCGCAGAGCTTACTGCAGAAATAACAAGCGCAAGAATATACGGTGAAAAGTCTAATCCTATTCGCATTGTTATCGGCCTTAGGAGTTTCCTGAACGGCGCTAATAACGGCTCAACTATCTCTGACAGGAAAGAATAAATCTTCCATGTGGTTTCGCTGGCTCTTGCAAACCAAGACAAAATCACATATCCCCATACTGCCCATGTGAATATTTTTGCCGCTATATTTACAAAATAAATAAGAATACTTTTCATCTGTATTTCCTTTCAGTTCCAAACAATTATTTTATCACATATTATAGAAGAAATCCATTGAAAGAGGGAGCAGACACCAGGCCACTCCCTCAGTAAAATCATATTAATAATTGTATTTTGACCTGTTTCTTATCAACATCCAAATTGAAAAGAAAATCGTCCCAAGCTCGGCAATTGGCATTGAGATCCATACGCCATCGGTTCCGAGGAAAATTGGTATTATCAACACACACGAGAGTTGGAAAACCAGCATTCTTAGCACTGACAGGAAAAAAGAAACCTTGCCGTTGTTTAGCGCTGCAAAGAACCCTGAAGTAAAAAGGTTTATCCCTGCGAAAATGTAATTCATTGAATATAGTTTAATAGCCCTTACACTGATTTCAAGGAAAACGTCATCATAGCCAGCAAAGATCATGGCCAGTGGCCGTGCAAATATCTGAGATATCAAGAAGATAGTCACGGAGCACACTGTTATAATAGTCAGGCTCTTTTTTGTTACATTCTTCAGCTCCTCATGAGTACCTGCTCCGTAGTTATAGCTTACAATCGGAGCTACCCCAATCGTATAGCCTATATAAGTACAAAGGAATACGAAGTTCACATACATGATTATTCCATATGCGGCAACACCGTATTCACCGGCGAGCTTCAGAAGCTGGATATTATATATCATGTTAACAAGTGACATCGATGCGTTTGTTACGAGCTCCGCAATCCCGTTGCTGCAGGTTTTTGTAATAGACTTCCAATCAAAATGAGTTTTTCCAAGTCTAAGAAGGCTCTTGTTAGGCAATCCAAAGTATATCAGAGGACCGAAGCCTCCTATCATTTGGCCAATGCAGCTTGCAGCGGCGGCTCCGGCAACACCCCACCCAAACACAGCCATAAAAAGCCAATCCAAAACCATGTTACTTAATCCGGCGGCAAGAGTAAAAGCAAGACCAAGTCTTGGCTTTTCAGCCGCAATAAAGAAGCTTTGAAAGGTGTATTGCAGCATAAATGCCGGAGATGTGATAAGTATTACTCGTGAATACAATACGCAGGCTTCAAGCAGCTCGCCCTCTCCACCAAGAAGCACAGCCGCTGGTCTTACAACTATTTCAGTAATGGCGCCAAGCACAACACCCAGAATTAATGCGACATAAACAAGCAATGAAAACACTTCATTTGCTTTTTTACGATCCTGTTTCCCAAGCAAAAAGGCAATCAGTGCAGCCCCGCCGTTCGAAAGCATAAATCCAACGCAGTCCTGAAGCATAATAAAAGGCATGATGAAATTAACTGCAGCAAATTCTGTTTCGCCGACAAAATTCGATACAAAAAAACCATCCACTACACTGTAGATGGATGTAAAAATCATCATTATTACAGATGGAATCGCGAATCTGATAATGCGCGAAAAACTAAAGTGATCCGATAACTGTATTTGCATAAAAACCTCGTTAGGTATTATACCACACTTCTTTACTTCTCGCCTTATACGTTCTGATATTGTATAATAATTTGTTGGGGAAAATTATGAAACTAATAATCGCAGAGAAGCCAATGCTTGCCAGAGCCATTCTTGCCGCATTGGACGGAAAAAGTGAAAAGAAAAACGGCTATGAAATCAAAGGCGACTACGCAGTAGTATCAGCCTTTGGTCATTTGCTTACGCTAAAAGACCCGGAAGACTACGATGCAAAATATAAGCAGTGGTCACTTGATACTCTTCCGATATTTTTTGAAAACTGGGGCAAAAAGCCCGGTGATGGAAAGAATGAAAGACTTGAATTAATAGGCACCCTATTAAAAGATGCCGAGCTTGTCATTCATGCCGGAGACCCTGACGATGAGGGACAATATCTGATTGATGAAATTCTTCAGTGGTTTGATTATAAGGGCCCTGTAAAAAGACTCGCAACAGGTGACACAACAGAGGCCGCTCTAAGAAAAAGTCTTGAAAATATGAAAGATAATTCCGAGTTTGTAAACTCCGGCTGGTCTGCACATGCAAGATCTGTTGCCGACATCATGGTTGGATATAACTTCTCAAGATATTTTTCACTTAAGAATTCACACGTTAAAATGCTGACCGTTGGCCGTGTCCAAACTCCGACCCTCGGACTTGTTGTCAGCAGGGATTTGGCAATAGAAAATCACAAGAAGCTTTGCTATTACACGGTATTCGCAAACATAGAACTCAACAATAAAAATATACGCGCAAAATTCGAGCCTTCAAAGGATAATATTAATCTTGATGAAGGAAAGATAACGAATGAAGACTATGCAAAGGATGTGTCCAAAGCCTTATGTGGCAAAGAGTTTGAGGGCATCAAGGTTGATTGCAAAAAGATAAGCGAGCAGCCTCCACTCCCCTTTAACCTTGTAAAGCTTCAGACCTATTGCTCTAACAAATTCGGGTATGATCCAGGCAAGACATTGTCAATTACTCAAAATCTCAGAGACAATCATAATGCAATTACCTATAACAGATCAGACTGTCAGTACCTATCCGAGGAACAATACAAGGAATCTCCCGCAACAATCAATCAGGTTCTTAAGAATCTTGAAAACGATGCCGCGGGCAAGGTATTCACAAGTCTTCCTATAGACAGCAGCCTCCACAGCAAGGCCTTTGATGATAAGAATATAACTGCACATACCGCAATCATTCCTCAAAACAAAAGCTTTAATATCCAAAAGCTCAGCGAAGAAGAACGCAATGTTTACTTAGCCATCGTTAAATACTATATGGCTCAGTTTTTACCTGCCGCAAGCAAGCTGAGAACCAGTCTTGAGCTTGCTGTTGATGGGGGCAACCTAAAGGCCAGTTCAACAAAAATCGTATCACCGGGATATCTGCTTCTTGTAAAGCCTGAAAAGGAAAAGGACAAAGAGGACGAAGAAGCTGAAAGCGACCTTTCACAAATAGAGCCTGGTGCATATAACGGAAAATGCACCGACGCCAATTGCGAAGCGAAGGAAACAAAGGCCCCGCCACGCTATACAAAGGCCTCTTTAAACGAGGATATGACTCGTATCGCAAAATATGTTAAGGATCCCGAAGCAAAAAGACTTCTGCTTGATAAAGACAAGGAGAAGAAGGGCGAAAACGGGAGCATAGGAACCTCGGCGACCAGATCATATATCATTGACAATCTTGAAGCCAGAGGCTTTATCACATCAAAGGGCAAGCAAATTCAATCAACAACGCTTGGCAGAGAGCTTTACAGAATTCTGCCCGATGAATTAAAAAAGCCCGACATGACAGGCTATTGGTGGGCTGTGCAGCAGGAAATCCAAGACGGCGAATGCCCCTGGACAAAGCTAACAGACAGCGTTTTCGAAATGATAGAAAAGGTAGTTAAAACAGACTACCCTCTTGTAGATGCTTATAACATTCCTGAAGAGCTTCGCAGAGGCAGACGAGTTGTCGGACAGTGCCCAAGATGCGGAAAGCCGGTCATTGAAGGAAACTTCGGCTACGGATGTACGGGATATAAAGAAGGCTGCAAGTTCGTTATTTGGAAAACCGCCAAATCAGGCATGTTTAGCAAAACTGAAATTACGCCTGAAATGGCGCATGAGCTTTTATCCTCAGAATGGATAGATGAAACTCCTAAGGCAGATGAACAGAGCACATCAAAGAAAAGAACTAAAAATACAATTGAGCTTAGGAAACTGTACTCCGAAGCAAAGAAGAAATACTTCTCCGGCAAGGTCTATCTTGTTGACGAAGGAAAGAATTCCGAGTATGGCGCAAGCTTTGGAATTGAGTCCTTTATCAACGAAGCGCCACAGTCTCTTGGGAAATGTCCAAGATGCGGTAAAGACATCATAGAAGGTAAAATGGCCTTTGGCTGCAGTGGATACAAGGATGGATGCAGATTTGCCATTTGGAAACAATCAAAGCAAAGGCTTTTATCAAATGTCACATTTACCGAAAGCGACGCTAAGAAGCTGCTCAAGGGAAAGACTGTGAAAAAAAGCAAGCTGCTTGATGTACACAATATCGAGTTTAAAGCCGATCTCGTGATGATTGAAGAGGCTGATAATCCTTATGGCCCAATATTCAAGGTTGTTAAGGGAAGCATCGAGGCAAAGGATGTCGCTCCGGAAAAAATTGTCACGGAAACAGTAGAATTATAGTATAATAATCCTTGTTCTTGTATTAAGGAGGAATAAAAATGAAAAAATTATTACAACTTCTTGAAGAAGACTGTGCTATGAGCACTGCACAACTTGCCGCACTGGCGGATATGACTGAAGATGACGCGGCTGCCGCGATTAAGAAACTCAAGGATGACGGAGTTCTCCTCGGGAATAAAGCTATCATCAATTGGGATAATAGCGATTACGAATACGTTACTGCACTTATCGAGGTTAATGTAACACCGCAGAAGAGCGATGGATTTGACAGAATCGCAGAACGTATTTATCAGTATGACGAGGTGGAATCAGTTTACCTTATGAGTGGTGGTTTCGACTTTACAGTTATCATTTCGGGACGCAGTCTTAAAGAGGTTGCACTCTTTGTTGCGCGTAAGCTTTCCACTATCGAAGGCGTTACAGGTACCGCAACTCACTTCATATTGAAGAAATATAAAGAGAAGCATCTGATCTTTGAGACTCAGGATCAGCAGCAAGAAAGGTTCACATTTGACTAATGGATTATTCAAAAATTGTTAATAGCAGAATTCAATCAATTGCTCCATCGGGCATTAGAAAATATTTTAATTTACTTAACGAAATGACAGATGGTATCTCCCTTGGAATCGGAGAACCGGATTTCGTAACACCTTGGCACATCAGAGATGCAGGCATTTATTCCCTTGAAAAGGGCTATACAAAATACACCCCAAATGCCGGCTTCACAGAACTCAGAACAGAAATATCAAAATACTTAAAGCGCAGATTCGGACTCGAATATGACGGTGCAAGTGAAATAGTTGTAACAGTTGGCGGCAGTGAAGCCATAGACCTCTCCATGAGATGCATACTAAACCCTGGAGATGAAGTAATCGTTCCAACCCCATCATTCGTATGCTATGGACCTCTCGCAGCAATTGACTGTGCAGTTCCTGTATATGTTGAAACAAAGGCTGAAAACGAATTCCGTCTAACAGCAGAAGAATTAAAAGCCGCAATTACGCCAAAGACAAAGATGCTTGTTCTTCCCTACCCATGTAATCCTACCGGAGCTATCATGAGAAAAGAAGATCTCGAAGCAATTGCCGAAGTCTTAAAGGATACCGACATAATAGTCCTTTCCGATGAAATTTATTCAGAGCTTACCTATGTTGGAAAGCATGTATCTCCTGCAAGCATTCCGGGAATGAGAGAAAGAACACTCGTAGTAAACGGCTTCTCAAAGTCCTACTCAATGACAGGCTGGAGAATGGGATATCTCTGCGGGCCAAAGGAAATCATCTCACAGGTGACTAAGCTACATCAATATGGGATCATGTCTGCCCCCACAATGAGCCAGTACGCTTCTATTGAGGCTCTGAAAAACGGAGATGATGATATTGAAAAATTCAAAGAGGAATATGACGGACGCAGAAGATTCCTTCTTAACGGATTCAGAAACCTCGGATTTGATTGTTTCGAGGCACAGGGTGCATTCTACCTCTTCCCTTGCATCAAATCATCCGGAATGTCTTCAGATGATTTCTGTATGGGACTTCTTCAGGCAGAAAAGGTTGCAATCATTCCGGGCTCAGCATTTGGCCCCGGCGGAGAAGGCTTTGCAAGAGTCTGCTATGCAAACAGCATGAAGAATATCGGAGAAGCACTTAACAGAATTGAAAGATACCTGAACACTATCAAAAAGTAATAATGGATAACAATAAGATTGAATACGAAAAATTTATTAAGGCTCTGGAATTCACCATCATTAAACACGATGGACAATACAGAAAAGGCGGACTTCCTTATGTAACCCACCCCCTCAGCGTCTCGGAAATGCTCAGGGCAAAGGGATACGGAATAGACTACAGAATTGCAGGGCTCTTCCACGATCTTCTTGAAGATACGGATGCTACAGAGGACGAAATTTTACAGCTCGGCGGACCGAGAGTTCTCACAGCAGTAAAGCTCCTTACTAAAGAAGATGGCTACATAATGGCTGAATACATCGGCAATATCAAGAAGAATCAGCTTGCATCAGCAGTAAAGGCTGCAGACAGACTTCACAATCTGCGTTCGGCCCTTGTCGCAAGCGAAGAATTTAAAAGAAAATATATTCTTGAGTCTTTGGACTGGTATATGGATTTTGATCCCGATATTCCAATTGCAGTGAAGGCACTTGCTGATTCACTCAGCAAGCCAATGACAGAGCTTTCACTCTACTACGACAAAATTGAAAGCTGGAAAATATAGCACTAAAAAAGCAGAAACCATCAGGGTTTCTGCTTTTTTCATTCCAATTATTTTTTATGGACATCCATCTGTGGGAACGGGATTTCTATTTCGTTTGCATCAAACTCCGGCTTGATTGCATTATTAACTGCGTCAAGAGCGGCCCAATAGTTTTGGCTCTTAACCCAGCCGCGAAGACGTAGGGTAATTGAGCTGTCACCGTATTCCGCAATATCGCACTTGATATCCTTTTCCTCAAGATAATAGCCCGTGCTTTTAGCAATTCCTATAAGAAGGCTCTTGG
Source organism: Firmicutes bacterium UBA1764 (assembly GCA_002315535.1). Taxonomy (GTDB): domain Bacteria; phylum Bacillota; class Clostridia; order Peptostreptococcales; family Anaerovoracaceae; genus UBA1764. The sequence continues at coordinate 13,583 of DCHA01000052.1, forward strand.
CCTTTTCAAGATCGCTGTCATATGCAACCCCTATAGTCACATCAATTCTACGCTCACCACCCTTATAGAAATTAACAATATTGCCTGATGTAAGACTGGAATTTGGAATTGATACAACCTTATTGTCAGCAGTATGAATTGTCGTATAAAGCAGGTCAATGCTTTCAACCTTTCCTTCCAGTCCGCCGCCCTGGATATAATCACCGTGCGTAAACGGCTGTGTGAAAATAATTATTATTCCGGAGGCAAGATTAGATAAGCTTCCTTGAAGAGCCAATGCAACTGCGGCGCCTGCAGCGGCAAAGATCGTGATAACAGATGTTGAATCAATGCCAAGCTGATGCATTACCTGAACACATAGTATTACCCAAAGAGCAATTCTGACCGCGTTGATGATGAACTTATTAAGCATGGCATCAATCTTTGTTGTTTTGCTTAGGCCCTTCTTCAGCAAAGCCATTATTATCTTCAGTACAATAAATCCACCTACTAGCACAATCAATGCAGGCAGAAGCTTGTCCTGTGCCAGCTCAATAAATTTTGATTCAAGTATTTTTTCCATTTCTATATTTCCCCGTTATCTATACTGTCATCATGCTGCGATAGGTGAAAATTCTTTACTTCTCTTGCACTGCAGCTTGCACCATGTCTTGCGCCAAGATCAAGTAAGTCGCCACGCCTGGATATCATGTATTCTTCCCTAAGCTGTTTTGCAAGCCAATCATGCTGCCGATCTTCAAACATTTCATGTTCAAAGCCAGCCTTTTCGCGCTTTATTGACTCGCTTTTATCTTTGATTGGACTATAGCACTCCGGCGCATCCTTTTCTTGCTTTACTATCCGAGGCTTTACGGCCATTTTAATCGTCTTCACTGTTTCAGTGGGGCTTGGTCTGTCCTGCCCCTTAGTCCGTCTTTTAGCGGTATTAAAGACGATTACACATGCGAATACAACCCAGAAGACGATAATAGGAGCAAATTTCTCCATATTATTCTTTTACTCCTTCTTTTAATGCGGCGATTGTGCCTGTTAAATTTGCTATGTCCGAAGGAACAATAATCTTTGTTGCCTGTCCATCAGCCATCTTTTCAGCGGCTTCAAAGGACTTAAGCTTGATATATCCCTCGCCGGGATTTGCTTCGTTAATAAGTCTGATAGCTTCAGCCTTTGCCTTCTGAACTGCAAGAAGCGCCTCTGCTTCACCCTGTGCTTCCCTGATCTTCTGCTCTTTTGCGGCATCAGCTCTGAGAATTGCAGCTTCCTTTTCACCCTCAGCAAGAGTAATAGCTGATTGTTTTTTACCTTCAGCAGTAAGAATGGCTTCACGTTTTTCACGCTCTGCCTTCATCTGCTTTTCCATTGCTTCTTTAATTGACTTCGGAGGCTCAATATTCTTTACCTCAACACGGCTAACCTTAATACCCCACTTATCAGTGGCATCATCAAGAATAGTTGTAATTTTTCCGTTGATTTCATCTCTGGAAGTAAGTGTTTCATCAAGTGTCATAGATCCGATGATGTTTCTGAGTGTCGTTGCTGACAAATTCTCAATTGCAGCTATAGGTCTCTCAACACCATACGCAAAGAGCTTCGGATCGAAAATATAGAAGAATACTACAGAGTCAACCATCATTGTAACGTTATCCTTAGTGATAACAGGCTGCGGCTCAAAATCTGCGACCTGCTCTTTTAAGGAAACCTTCTTTACTATCTTGTAGATTACAGGGATCTTAAAGTGAAGCCCTGCATTCCAGGTTTCTTTATATTTACCAAGTGATTCTACAATCCATGCACTTGCCTGAGGTACAACTCTGATGCATCTGATTGCAATAATAATTAATATTAAAGCGATAATTCCGGGAATAATATATTCCATTTTATTCTCCTTTCAAAATATATATCAAACAATTAAATAACTGTATTTATACTGAAATCTTACCACATTTTTATGAAACTAAAAACAGCATCATAATACTCAGTCGGGATTTTTTCGCATGATTGGCAGTGCCCGGCGCCCTCAACCGTAAGAATATCTTTATGGGTATCACATGCGTCAAACAGCTCATACACATCGTCCGGATTTACTATTTTATCATCAAGGCCCTGGATGAATAAAGTTGGCACCTGACTCTTTCCGATTGCATCGATTGCCTTAGCATCCTTTAGATCATAGCCACCCTCGAACTTCAATATATATGAGCCGACATCCAGCAGTCCAAAGCACGGCAGACCTGTCCAATCCTTTACCTTTGATTTAAACATTTTAACAGGGTCACAAAATGCCGAATCGACAATTGCGGCTTTGATGTGAGCTTTGATTTCCGAATAGTTTTCAGAAATCTCCGCAGACAGATGAATAGCCGCACATGCACCCATTGACTGACCGTATAGCACTATCTCTGCATCAGGATCCTGCGCGAGTATAGCATTTATCCAAATAAGATTATCCAATCTGTCGGTATAACCCATTCCAATAAAGTCGCCCTCGGATTCACCATGACATCTCATATCTACAGCAAGAACGTTATAGCCCTCTTTAAAGAAGTTCATCCCCACCGTATACAGCTCTTCCTTCCAACCGGTATATCCGTGAAGAAGCATAACCCATTTTCCAGAGTATGCTTCCTCTGGCTGAGAAAATACAACACCAATGAGCTTATATTCATCATCAGATATAACATAGTATTTCTTTGCATCAACAATTTCCATCCACAGTGCCAGCTCGGACTTGTTTTCCTCCATTACATTGACTATATCCTCTGTATAAACCTGCTCGGAGTATCCCTTCTCTGTAAAGCGCGAAAACATTTCGTCTAGGCTTTCCATAAAGCTCGGAACAAGCGCAATTCTCATTACAAAATGAGCCGCAGTTAAATATGCGGCCATTAGTAATACTATGATTAATAGTATGATTATTGATTTTTTTGATTTAGTTTTCTCCATCTATCTTAGAGCAAAAAATGCCATTGCGGCGTATGCATAAAGCGGATATCTGTGTCCCTGAGGATCGCGCCCGCTTTTTAGAAGCGCCTTGCATTCGTCCTTTGTCAAAAGGACGAAGTCTCCGAAATATTCGGTTTCCTCTGCGGCATCGTGATTCAAAACAGCTTCGGGATCATCAAGATACACCTCGGCACAAACAAGGGCATTACATTCGTCTGTAAATCCGGGAGTGCTGAACACCAAATCATTAATGACATACAGCTCGTCCTTTTCACTGAGCTTTATTCCTGTCTCCTCAAAGATTTCCCGTCTTGCGGCAACAATCAGTGGATTATCATCAGCCTTGTCAGCAGGGTCCAGTATCCCCGCAGGTGGACACATCACATATTGTCCGATTGGAAAACGATACTCATACTGCATTAACAGTCTGTCTTCTTTTCCGCTTGAATGAATAATGATGTAGCATGTTACCGCATCAGGCAGCATAGTGTCGACCTCTTCCATGCTTTTAACAGCTGTCATAGTATCAACATTACGTCTGGTTGAAACATAATAATGTCTACCCTCTGCGTAGTTTATATCATAAGTATTTAAGAATTTTGTTTCTGCCAGAGCAGTTACCTGTTCTTTTTTTAATACCGGAGCTTTCATGGTTAATTAGCTTGTTTCCCTTTTTGTAAAACACTGACATCAAGTTTATCTTCTTTACCTGCACGATGAATAACAACGCACTGCATGCAGAATACATTTGCAGGAACAATGATATACTGAAGAAGCGCATTGATTGAAATAAAGATTTCCGCATATTCATTTCCAAGTCCAAGCTGGCTGAGCATAAGCAGAATTACCGATGCCGCTCCACCCTGAATATTAGGAATAGTTGCAGGAAGCACCATGGATAGAATTACGATTTCTATTAATACCTTCATGCTGAGCACTCCGGAGAGATTTGCGGCAGTAATAGCAGATGCCGCAAGGAAAAGCGAATACATCGGCTTATAAATTACGGTACCAAGGTTAATAGCAACTCCGGTATAACCGCCTTCAACGCCGCATCCAACGGCAAGCTCATTAAATATATTAATGAATGAAGCACCAACGCTTGCTGAAGACAGGTTGATCAGGAATGATTCTGAGAACTTCTCAAACATCAGCTTGAGAGGAATCTTGTATTTAACACATACAGTAATGGCGCTGAGTAATACAAATATAATGCATCCGACAACAACAGATACAATCAGCCCTATATATTTAGCCCACTGCGCAAGAGTGCTTGTAAGTCCGATAGAGCAAACCATAAGTGCAACATAAATAGCAACAAACTTTGCGAAGAAGGAATTAACAAGAACCGCAGTCAGGTTTAATCTGTCAAATATTTCAACCATAACCTTGTTCCTATCGCCCATTGCAAGGAATCCAAGGCCAAACAACAAACCAATAACCATAACCTGCATACAGTCAAAGTTAATAAACGGAGTAATGAGGCTTGTCGGAACAAAGCTGATAAATACATCAAAGATAGATTTAATTACGCTTGCATCAACAGTGCTGCTCTTGTCAAGACCGGTAAAAATAAGCCCGAATATACCAACAACGATTGCTACAAAAGCAATAAGCTTGATGTAAGCCTTTAAAGTATTCTTTGTTGCATTATGGAATTCTGATACATTTCTGTACTGAACAATGCAAAGAGGAAGTGCAAAGAATGTAAGCAAAATACCCATTACGCACAATATGCCGGAGTACGCATTTGCCAGAGGCAAAATAAAATCATTTGCAAATAAGGAGCTGGTTTCTGCGCCAAGAATAAGTCTAAGAACCACAGAGAATAATGCTCCGCAGGCAAGACCAATCAAAATCTTTACAGGATTGCTTGTTTTGGATTCTCTCGGAACAGAGAATACAATTTCATTTCGGCCCATGGCTGTAAACAGCCATTCAAAATCGCTCTTAACATACTGCCAGGACGGATTTTGCTGGCTGGACGCAAGCATGAGAGAGCTCATTACACCCTCTTCGTCTGTTGCAAAAGGATTAAACCTGTCGCTGTATACTATGAGCTGAACACTGGCCTTGTAAAGTCTGTTACTCATGTGATATTCAAAATTAATATCCTCGCCGAATTTATCGCGATAATTAAGTAGGGTTTCTTCAATCAAAAAACGAACCCTTATTGCATCTCTTTTCTGAGCATGATGACGGTCAAAATACTCCTGAATATCGTCGCATACCTGTGCAATTGTATCTGACTTTAATGTATAAGCTTTTACCTGGTCGGCCATAGTGAAATCCTCTTTCATTCTTGTGTGACAATAATGTTACTATTATATCACAATACCTTAATCTATTTTAATGTTGCTTTTTCTTTCCTGTATAAATTGCATGCGCAGGACAAATCTCCTGACAGCAATAGCAGCGGATGCATTTCGTGTAATCGTATTTCGGGGGATTATCCCTTCCGTTTTTAAAAACTACAGCGCGTCCCTCTACAGGACAATGATCTACGCAGACACCACACTTAACGCATTTATCCGCATCGATACGTGGACGCTTTCCAAAGCTTCCTGTAATGTGAGACCAAAGACTGAGAACGCTGAGCTTATCCGTTTCTCTTTGAACATCGAAATCTGCCTTGCCGTATTTTGATGCCAGCTCGCCTGCACTAATCGGCTTTCCGTCAAGAAGTATCTCGATCTCGTTCTCTTTATAGGTACCAAGGCCCTCAACATAGCCATAGCTGTTAGTCGGAACAAGAGCCGGATCAAGATTAATCAGATAGCAAAAAACTGTATCAAGGGCAACAGGATCGCTTGATGCGATAATCATATTCATTTGAACAGGGGTGCCAGATGCAGGGCCATTACCCTCCATCGCAACAA
>DCHA01000013.1:0-1684 GCA_002315535.1 Firmicutes bacterium UBA1764
TGAAATGAGCTTCTACTGTTTCGTCGAACTTTGCTTTCTCCATCTGATCGATGAGCTTGAAAGCATCTTCAACTTCGTACTGCTGTGCTCTGTCAACGAGAGCAGCATTTTTTGCATACTTCTTGCCTAATTTCTTAGCCATGATTATGTTTCTTTCTGTGGTATTAGCGACTACTTATTCGTCTCCCACCTAATTAACCTTCTACAAGAATGCCCATTGAACGAGCGGTTCCCTTGATCATCTCTGTTGCTGTATCTACGCTTGCTGCGTTGAGATCCGGCATCTTAGTCTCAGCAATCTGTCTTGCCTGCTCTACTGTGATCTTGCCAACCTTCTTCTTGTTAGGTTCACCGGATGCTTTGTCAAGGCCTGCTGCCTTCTTAATAAGAACTGCTGCTGGAGGAGTCTTAGTAATAAAGCTGAATGATCTGTCTGCGTAAACTGTAATTACTACAGGAATGATCATGCCCTTCTGATCCTGTGTCTTAGCGTTAAACTGCTTACAGAAATCCATGATGTTAACACCATGCTGTCCAAGTGCAGGACCTACCGGTGGAGCCGGATTTGCAGCGCCTGCTGGAATCTGCAGCTTAACATAGCCTTCAACCTTTTTTGCCATGTGGCCATCTCCTTTCTTTAATTATTTATTTTTACGGGATGTCCCGAAAAATACAAATTTGTGATTAAAGCTTATCAACCTGGTCGTATTCAAGTTCTACCGGAGTTAACCTTCCGAACATGTCTACCTTTGCCTTTAAGGTCTGCTTTTCATCATTTGTTTCCTCAACGTATGCGGTGAAGCCCTTGAACGGACCGGTGATAACCTTAACGGTATCGCCTACTGCTACATCAAGTACGATGCTCGTCTTTTCAAGACCCATTCTTCTTACTTCTTCTTCGGTAAGTGGAATAGGTTCTGAACCCTGTCCAACGAAGCCTGTTACACCCTGAGTATTTCTAACCAGGTACCAGCTCTCGTTGGTAACAATCATTTTTACGATTACGTAGCCCGGGAAGACCTTACGATCACGACTCTTCATTGAATCGCCCTTGTGCTCAACGATTGTTTCCTTTGGCACATCAATTTCGAGAACGAGATCTTGCATGCCTCTGTTCTCTACGAGCTTTTCGATATTCTTTTTTACTTTGTCTTCGTGTCCGCTATAGGTATGTATAATGTACCATTTAGCATCTTTGCTTCTGCGAAGGAAGCCAGCCGGAACTTCTTCATTCTCGCGGGAAAGTCTTGCCGCAACCTCAGATGCAGCCTTCTTTCTCTTTTCCTTTGCCTCGTCAGATACTGCAGCTTTTGCAGCCTGAATCTGAGCTAAGGTTTCCGGACTCTGAATGAATTCAGCTTCCTTTTTAGCTTCAAGTGTTACCTCTTCAGGTCTGAAATCCTCGGACATTTATTCTCTCCTACATTGAGACGTTAAGAACTTTTTCAAGAACTACAAGACAACCTGTGTCAATGAGCCAGAAGAAGAGAGCGAAAAGTGCGCAAACAATAAATACGATTAATGTAAGCTTTGCAGTTTCCTTCTTTGATGGCCATGTAACTTTCTTAAGTTCAGCCTTTACACCCTTAACGTATGCGCCGAAGCCAGCCTTCTTTGTTGCTGTGGTTTCTGCCATGTCAATCTCCTTAATAAATAACGATTAATTACTTTGTTTCCTTGTGCA
>DCHA01000013.1:1698-14053 GCA_002315535.1 Firmicutes bacterium UBA1764
TTCTTGCAGAACTTACAATACTTCATCATTTCAATACGATCAGGATTGTTTCTCTTGTTCTTTGTTGTGTTGTAGTTTCTCTGCTTGCATTCTGTGCAGGATAAAGTTACCTTTACTCTTACATCATTAGCCATGAGTCTTTTCTCCTTTAAAAAATAACTGTATTTAGTACCGTAAAAACCCCTAAAACACTAGTTTTTTACGGTTTTTAACGACGAGCAATACACTATGCCTCTTTCCCGCATAGTGTCATACCCATAGATAATACCAAAAAGACCCTGCAAAAGCAAGGTCTTTTTTACGCAATTCGTTATTTTTTTAGTATTTCAGGCAAATAGCCTATTCAAAGGTCTGAATCACCTCATTATCCGGCATAACCCAGATCGCTTCAGTGTCTTCCAGGCTGTCAATATAGGCCCTTCCGACCTCATAATCCATATTAAACAGTGCCGTCGATAAGGCATCTGCCCTGCCGGAGTCCTTTGTAATAATAGAAACCGAAAGATAGCGTCTTTCCGGATAGAGACTGTCACCATCGATTATATGGTGATACTGAACACCATCAACCGTAAAGTATCTTTCATACACTCCACTTGTTACAACCGACTTGCCGTCAAGATTAATTGTCGCGATAGTCGGCTCATCCGAGCTAAGGTCAGGGTTCTGTATTCCAACCCTCCAGCTGCCGTCAGGCTTAGGGCCCAGGGTCCTAACATTTCCCCCGGCATTAATAGCGGCATGAACCACGCCCTTTTCCTCGAGCATTTCTGCGACTCTCTCAACTGCATAGCCCTTTGCAATGGCACCTACATCAAGTGACATATCAGGGTCAGCCAAAAAAACAGTGCTCTTTGCCTCGTCTATGATCAAATCATCCATGCTGCAATGCTCTGCGGCTGCAAGCAGCTTTTCGTCATCCGGCAGATAGGCCTCATCAGGATTGTACTCCGCAAATTCTCTGGCGTTATGCCAAAGCTTTAGTACAGATCCCATGCATACATTGACTTTGCCGGAGCATTCACCATACATTTCCTTTGCCAAAAGAAGCAAATCTATAATATCCTTATCAACGACTACAGGTGCAGCTGCACCCTCATCGTTAATGGTCTTTACGTTATTTATCCCTTCATAAGTGTGATAAATATCGTAAAGCTGATGATATCTTATGAATTCAGAATTAACCTCATCAAATAAGGCATCGAATTCTTCCTGGCTTTCACAAAAGCAAACAAAGGAAATAGCAGTATCAAAAGCATCAAAGGATGTCTGATTATACTTTGTCAGGCTTTTCTCATTATTAAACTTGCCGCACCCTGAAAGGGATACGGCAAGTGCGATTATTATTAAACTAACTAATAATGATCTAAAATGTTTCATTACATTGCTGATTCAAGAGTGTGAAGCATGTGACCGATCTTCATTGTGCAGCCTGCAAGGATGTCAGCGCCTGTTGGCTTTGTAGCATCATCCATTGGGATTGCTTCTACGCCTGCCTTGTCAAGACCAACGAGCTTTTCTGCAAGGAATGCAGCCTGCTGGAACCATTCACCTTCTGCAAGGCTGGAAGCCTTCTGCATGCCATAGTCAGCACCAAGCTGAATCTTGGACTTGTAGTTTGCAGATTCACCGATTACGCCGCCCTCTGTTACAGGGAACTTAATCTGTGTTTCGTCGAATGCAGCTGCTGTGATCTTTCCATCAGCATCAAGAGCTGCTGCTGCGAAGTAGTCTGTGAAGAATACTACGCCATCAGCTTCTGCTGAAAGATCCGTTGAGCTGTCAAGATCTGTAGCAACGCCAAGAACGATGCTTGTTGCTGTTCCTGCGTCCTGAAGTCTTGTGTAAGCATCTGCTACTGCGTTCATGAAGTCTGTGATGTGGATTGTGCATCCTGCTCTGAGATCTTCATCTGCCGGATAATAGCTTTCATCAAGCTTGATTCCTGCAACTTCTGCAGCTGTCTTTCCAACAAGGTATTCTTCTAAGAAAGCAACCTGCTGGTACCATTCACCCTTTTCAAGGCCGGAAGCCTTCTGCATACCGTAATCATCACCCTTCTGGAGCTTTGATCTGAAGTCTACGTCCTTGTTTACAACGCCCTCAGCATTTACTGTAGCTGTTGTCTGGCAAACGTCGAACTTGCAAGCAACAATCTTGCCTTCCTCGTCAACGAGAATAACTGCTGCTGTTGGGTTAACCTGTACCTTAGCGTCTGCATCAGCTGTTGCCTGTGTCAGGGTAGCTGTTGGGTTAGCAATACCAAGTCCAAGCTGATATGTTGCTGGAGCTTCTGGCTCTACTGCTGGAGCAGGTTCTTCCTTCTGTCCGCAAGCTGTAAGGCAGAATACCATCGCAAGTGCAAGAAGGAGTGCAATAATCTTTTTCATAATTTTTTCCTCCAAATTAATTATTACTTAAAATATTAAATGCAATTTATATACTAAAGTGTTGCAAACTGAGCAAATGCTGCCTTTACACATTCATAAAGTCCAACAGATGTCTCTGTAGCTCCACTTACTGTATCAATCTTTGTTACGCCTTCAACGCCGGACTTACGTGTAATTTCCTTAGCGCCAAAGTACTGCTGCCAATAATTCTCGTTGAGAACCTCTGTACCAAAGCCATCAGTCTCATGTGAATAAATAACATCAATATCAGCAACTGTTCCATCTGCATTAAGAAGAACAGCGACCTTAAACGGGTAATCAGGATAGTGACCAACGCCCTGAACCATGAATACGTATTTGCCGCTTCCATCGCCCATAACTGCGAGAACATTTTCACCAAGTACTGTATCAACTGCTGCGCATCCCGGGAGCATTTCTTCAGCAATTCCTGCGAAGATTTCTTCATCGCTTGGAACATATTCAACGATTCCCATAGCAGCCTTAATAGCTGAGAAAACGCCTTTAGATGTATATGTTGCACCGCTTATAACGTCAACGCCTTCATAGGTATTTGATGCAAGGATTGCATCCTTAAGCTCTGTCATTGCCTTGCCACCGATATCAGGAGTTTCTGCATCTCCGGAAAGTGTTAGACCAACAATGATGTCGCCCGCATATTCAACTGTTGCCTTGATAGGACCTGCAAAACCATCCGCACTGCCTTCGCCTGTGATAATTTCCGCATCTCCAACGAGTGCCTGCTTTGCGGCCTCAGCCTTCTGCGCATCTGCTGCCAGAGCTGCCTGTCCGCCAAATGAAATTGCCACTCCAACAACTATCATAGCAACAATAGCAATTATAAATTTATTATCCTTTTTCATTTTGATATTTCCTCCGAAAATAAAAAAGCATGGCTTCTTATATCGTTAAAAGTATAACAAACCATGCTTAACAAGTAATAAATACTATCTTAATAATCATTAAGTAATACTTAACAGCTATTAAGATTATATCTTTCTGGGCAAAATCACTATAAAGCTGCAACCCTTGCCTTCTTCAGATACAAGGGTAATAGTTCCCTTGTGATCCTCGACCGCCTGCTTGCATATCGCAAGTCCAAGTCCGGTCCCAAGGCCACTGCCCTTTGTCGTAAAGAAAGGATCAAAAATCTTATCCTGAATATCCTCCGGAATACCCGGCCCATCGTCGGACACCTTTATAATAAAGTCATCTCCGCTGAAGCTGCTTTCTATCTCGAGTCTGCCGCCATTATCACCCATAGCCTGGAATGAATTCAGGATAAAGTTCAAAAGCATCTGGTGAAGCTGCAGCTCGTTTGCAACAATTCTTCCTTCTGCCAGATTCATCTCCATGCTGACAGTCTTTGGCTTTGCCGGAGCCGCCGATTCGCAGGCCTTTTCTATCAATTCTTTGGCATCTATGTCACTGAAGTTCTTGTCGGTATTCTTCCTTGAAAGATCAGACAGCCTGGATACTATTCGCTTCGCCCTCTTTGCAGCGTTATATATTTCCTCGAGGTATTCAGCTATTTCAGTTTCATCCTCCGGCAGCTTTTCAAGGCTCATCATGCTGTATGCCATTACCGGAGTCAACACATTATTAAACTCATGAGCAATGCTTGATGTAAGCGTACCTATTGTTTCAAGTCTATCAATGTGAGCAAGCTCATTATGCTTTTCGATGAGCGAGCTCATTTCATCATTTTTATCTCTTAAAAATTCAAGCTCGCCCTGCTGTTCCTTTTCCTTTTTTGAACTGAGTCTGAAGTTCCAGATGATTATTATAAGACCCAGCATAATCATTCCGGCGGATATTATTATTCCTCCGGTGGTAGTCCTCATCCAAGATGTTTTAGCATCTATTTGTCCTGCCACGCCTATGGCGAAGATGGAATTGCGGGACTCACTTGCAGGAATGATGTTAATGTAGGCAACATGCTCTTGCTTTTTTTCAGAGTCCCAGTATTCATACTGCTCGGTAAGGGCCCTGTTTTCTGCCTGAGCAAGTTTCATAAGCTCGATACCATCCGGGCCGCAGGTTGCTCCGGTTACGGCATCTATTGGATCCGCCAAAACCTTATACTTCTGATAATGAATCATCATTTCACTTGCATTATCAAGCAATAGAACCCACTTATCCTGGGCAAGATCCGTACTGATAATACTTGTGTAAAATTCCCTGATATCTATTACAAGCCCAAGCTGCACTCCATATTCATCCACGGGGGAAAGAATCAAGATGTGCTTTTCACCATCGACATGATTGCAGGATACAATTAAATCCTCGTAATCATGCTCTTCTATTTCATAGTTCATTTCCCTGTTAACGGAAAGCTTCGGCTCTTGATATCTTAGAACCAGTACATCGTCGGCAATATCCTGTGAATCGATAAGGCTGGAATAAAGCCTTGATACAAGGTCGTCAGAATTTCCGGTATATACCCAGGTTTTCTCAGCACGCTGAATGTAGTTATAGTTCATTTCACGCGCAATCAGAGAAAGCCTGTAATCAAGGAAGGCGTCTATATTTCTGTCAATTGACTGTGCCAAATGATTGAGCTGGTTTTCCTCATCAGACAAAATATTTTCATTCTGTTTTTTTATCAGCAATCCGTCGAGCACAATACCGAGGATAATCAATATTATAGCTATGACTATCATTGCGATTTTAAGAGCTTTTTTCATTGGCGTTTTTATCCTTTCTTGATATACTAAAGATATACTTTTTATCAGTAATAGTAAAGGTGAATAAAATGACAGATGACAAGGTCTTAATCGTCGATGATGATAAGGATGTATTAAATACTCTATATAAGGTTATAAAGTCAAACGGTATTGATGTGGATCTATCTGAAAGCGGAGAGGATGCTCTGGCAAAGCTGGATGAGACAAAATACGACTGCATGCTTCTTGATATAAATATGAACGGCATCAATGGCTTTGATGTAATAAAGGATCTTAGAGGCAAGGGAAACAATATTCCAATTATTATCGTCTCCGGCAGAAAAGAAGATTATGATACGCTGTATGGACTTGATCTCGGTGCTGATGACTATATCACCAAGCCCTTTAACCCCGTCGTATTGGGGGCAAAGGTAAAGGCGACGATCAGAAGATTTAAGACCGGACCAAGTGGCGCAGATCCAATTATCAAGGCAGGCCCATTTGCGTATAATACTTCAACGTTGAGGCTTTATAAGAACGACGAGGAAATTGTGCTGACCTCAAAGGAAAACGCAATGATGAAGCTGTTCATGGATAATATAAATCGTATTTTCTCAAAGGACATGCTCTACGAAATGATATGGAATGAAAACATTATTGATGAGAACGCAATAATGGTATATATCAACAGACTCAGACAAAAAATCGAAGACGATCCATCACATCCAAAGTTCATTCAGAATGTGAGAGGCCTCGGATACAGATTCATAGTATAGAAAAAAGGGATCCCGCAAGGGATCCCTAAATTATTATCTGCACATTAGTCCTGCTGTTCCAAAGCGACTGCCTTGTCAAAGAGCTCGGTAACGTTTGTCCCCGGAGCCTTTGTGCAAAGTGCAGCGATAAAGCCAACTACAAGACCTGCGATTGTGCCCGGAATGATTTCATATATTCCTGTTCCTGAAAGGAAGGCAAGCCAAAGTATATCAACGAGTCCGCCTGCAAGGATAGAAGCGACAGCTCCGGCATAATTAAATCTCTTCCAGAAGAGAGAAAGAACGATGGCCGGACCAAAGGCTGCACCAAAGAGGCCCCATGCGTTTTCTACAAGGCTCATAACCGATCCGCTGTTTGGAGCGGCTGCGATGATTACCGCAACTATGGAAATAACTACTACGATTATTCTGCCGGCCCAGCTCATCTCGCCGTCTGCAACCCTGTTCTTGCGGATGATAGGCTTGTATACGTCACTTGCAAATGCGCTGCTTGCAGCAAGAAGCTGAGAGTCAGCTGATGACATTGCAGCGGCAAGAATAGCGGAAAGAAGAATTCCGCAAAGAATCGGTGGGAATATTTCTCTTACAACCTGAATGAATACTGTTGATGAATCCTCAATGTTTCCGAGAAGCATATGTCCGATTGCACCAACTGCACAGCCAAAGCCGATAATAACAGCGGTCCAAACGATTCCGATAACTCTGGATTTCTTAAGTGACTTGTTTGATTCAATGGACATGAATCTTACAATGATGTGCGGCATTCCGAAGTATCCAAGTCCCCAGCCAAGTCCGGAAATGATATCTCTCCAGTCAGCGGTAAAGAAGTTCCAATAGCCCTCCGGCATTTCTGCAGCGGTCATTACGCCACCGCCGTTTTTAACAATTGCCAGTGCAAAGATTGGAGCAACAAGAAGAGCCGCGAGCATCAAAAGTCCCTGGAAGAAATCGGTCCAGCATACTGCGTTATATCCACCTAAAAATGTATATACAATAATAATTGCGCTTGCGAGATACATTGCCAGCTGCTGGTCCATTCCTGTAACTGTATGGAAGAGAGTTCCGCAGGCCTTCATTGAGGATGCTGCGTAGATAGTATATGCAACGAGGAAAAGTATTGCACATATTACTCTGATTACTCCGCTCTTTGACTGGAATCTGTTCGTAAGATATTGCGGAATAGTAATTGAATCGTTAAATGCGATTGTGAAGTTTCTAAGACGAGGTGCTTCGATAATCCATGAAAGAGCGTAGCCAACGAAAAGACCTACGCCTATCCATGTCTGGCCCATACCGAAAGCGTATACGCTTGCAGGCAGTCCCATGAGGGACCAGGCTGACATATCGGAAGCTCCGGCACTAAGAGCGGAAACCCATGCGCCCATCTGTCTGTTACCAAGGAAGTAGTCCTTTTCGCCGCCTTTTTGCTTTCTGCTCTTCAAGTAGAAGAAGACGCCTATGTAAAGCATGAATACTAAATAAGTGAGGACTACGATTGTTTCTTTAACGTTCATTGTTTTAATAACCTTTCTAAAATAAATTACTTTGCTATTGTAAACCATTTATTAATAGATTAAAATATGAATCGTAGTCTATACTTTTTTTAAGACAAAATCTCGAAAGGCTTGAAATTATGAGGAAAACAAGCGATACAAAAGCTAGAATAGTTTCTGCAGCATGGAAACTTTTTTATGAACAGGGCTATGATAACACCACAATTGACGATATTTTAGAGTCTGCGCATGTCAGCAGAGGCTCTTTTTATCATTATTTCGACGGCAAGGACAGTCTGCCGGCGTCTCTTAGCTATCTTTTCGATGAAAAATACGACGAATTGTCACAGACTATGGATCCGGATATGAATCCAATAGAAAAGCTCATCTACCTAAACCACGAGCTCTTCCTGATAATCGAAAACACGGTAGCGGTTGACCTTTTATGCAGGCTCTTTTCCAGCCAGTTGATATCCAGCACAGAAAGGTCGCTGCTTGACAACAACAGAACATATTATAAGATGCTGCGCCAGATCACAATCGAGGCACAGCAGCAAGGTCTTTTCAGGCCGGAGTTTACAACTAACGATATCACCCACGCCTACGCAATGTTTGAGCGAGGCCTGATGTATGACTGGTGCCTGTCAAACGGAAACTATTCCCTGCCCCAGTACTCAAGCCTGATGATGCCTAAATTCTTAAACAACTTTTGCTAAATAAAAACCATCGGGGACCTGACCCCGATGGTTTACCCGATGGTTTACCCGATGGTTCTTCTATCGATATTATTTAGGCAGCACTATATTTCTGTCAGTATCTTTTACAGCGCGTCTGTACAAGACAAATTTGCGTCCAATAGCCTGTACGAAGTCGGCCTTTAACATTTCGGCGACTTTGTTGGCGGTTTCCTTAGGATCAAGCTCCGAGCTTTCCTGAATCTTTACCTTACACAGCTCGTGTACGCTGATATATCTGTCGATTTCAGAAATGACATTATCGGACAAATCTTCTTTTCCTATATATACTGTTGCATCTAAATCATGCGCAAGACTCTTTAAATATGATCTTTGTTTTCCTGTAAGCATACTGCTCCTATCTGATTGGACGTCCGTAGCAATAGAAGTGCTCCGGCCAATACTCACCATCTAAATCAACTATGCAAATACCCTGCATGCCCGCATGAATCATCTGACGGTCGCCAAGGTAAATACCAACGTGTGAAACGCTTTCTCTGTTTTGGGTTCCGGTAAAGAATACCAGGTCTCCCGGTCTCAGATCCTTTTCATCTAAGATATAGCAAAACTCGAGCTGGCCTTCGCAGGCTCCGGCAGTCATCTGGCCGCCGCAATGAGACAATACATATAGTACAAAACCGCTGCAATCAAAGCCCTCAGACGGAGTTCTTCCGCCGGAAACATACGGGACGCCGATCAGCTTTCTTGCAAAACTGTCGAGATCTGCGAATTCCTTATTGGTCATAGGCGCCGGAATCGTGTGATAGCTGACGCAAACCCTTTTGAAGAAGTTCTTGGTATACGAGAAATCAAAGGTTACGCCGGAGGTGTCAACAGGCACGCAGAAAACATTAAACTGCGTAGTTCTGGGCACAACCTTTTCTACATGCCCCTCTGCGTTAAGAAGTGCCGGGGAAAGGTCTGCAAACTTCAGCTCGGACTTCTCCTCTGCCATGCTTACACTTACAGGTGCTTCCGGAGTATCAAGCTCTGCCAGGCTCGCCGCATTTGCCTGAGGCACTACCCAGTAAAGAATCGTAAATGCAAAATACATTACTAAGAAAAGCAGCAATATTCTATTTTTCTTTTCATTTCTACACATATTCTGCTATTTAATCACAATATTTAGTATTTTGCAAGCACTTTGGACACAATTTTTGGGGCCGGGCAAAATGCTGACGCGGTATTATTTCGCATATGGTATAATTAAAAAGTGAGGTATCAGAATATGAAAAGCAGTAAAAAGATTATGGCGATGATAATGGCGCTTTGTGTTATTACAGGGGCTTTATCAGGATGTAGCAGCAAGGATGCTGCTATTTCTCCGGCAAAAAATAACAATCCATCTAATGCGGCGTTTATGAACGATGAAATGCGGACTATGCTAAGTGATCTGCGTCGGGTTGACGACGACGGATATTTGTTTGAGTTGTCATATGACTACGATTATTACGATTCGGCAATCCTTGCTATTATGGATTCAATTACACAGCTGGATGCGGGATGCTCTGCGTTCACTACATATAATATAGATGGGGATTTTATTCTTGCGAGAAATTATGACTACAATCACCCCGATAAAAACGGTGACCCCTCCGGCCTAAATCTGTTAATAAGAACGGCGCAACCCGGAAAGCTGAAATCCATTGCAGTGTGTGACGCCTTTTGGCTGGACCAGAGCAATTATTCCAGAGGTGCTTTTGATGACGGGACAACGGATATATCCAATATTATGATTGCCCCATTTATGTGTGTAGACGGAATGAATGAAGCTGGCGTCTCCGTGGCGCTGTTAGCTCTGGATACAAAAGACGGCGAAACTGCAACGAATCAGAAAACCGGGAAAGACAAGGCAATCCATTCAGTTCTGCTGCGTTATATCCTGGACAATGCCAAAAGTGTAGAGGAAGCTATCGCCATCGCAAAGCAATACGATGTGGTGTCGAGCGCAAAACAGGAGATACACATGATTGTTTCTGATAAGGCCGGAGATACCGCTGTTTTGGAATGGAGGAAGTTCGGCACAGACACCGAACAAAGGCTTTATGTTACCTATACAAATGCAGTTACGAACTTCTATGTTGGCTTTGATGATGCGGAAGATATGTATCACGAGGACGGAAGCGTCAGGGAAAAACTAACACAGGTGACGGGCCTGACAAACACGTATCACTATGGGTACGGACACGGCTATCACAGGTTTAACGGCATAGTATCTGCTATGGATCGTTACATTTCAGAGGATGCAGTGCCAACGGATAATGGCGTCAAGAATGCAAGCATGTTGAACTCTCAGGCATATAACATCCTAAGCGTTGCTGCGCAGGAGCCCGGCATGGAAAAGACATCTCTTACACAGTACAGCGCATTATACGATATGGCCAATGGCCGCCTGGGCATTTGCCTGGAGCGAGACTATACCAAGGAATACGTTTTCAGCTTTTCCTTGGAGGAATAAGTGTTTGACAACGGTAATAAGTACTATATAATAAAGATGAGCACCGCGACAAACGGTTGGCTCGAAAATCACATTAAAGGTTTTAATGCAATCGTCACTTTGCCGAGTGGCGATTTTGCTTTCTTACGATGATTGTGATCACTAATCCCAATGCATGAAGCGTAATCCGCATAGGTTCCTCCTTTCAGAACCAACCGCCTGCCGTTTACCAAGGGTAATACGATGCTCGATGGTAGAATATCATACATGTTAAATAATGTCAACACTTCCAATAATTATTCAGAGCAAGAAGATAATCTGCTTATGATATAATAAAAACAGTTCCAATAAAAATGAAGCTGTCAAAACAATACCAAGCACAAGGAGATAATTATGGAATTCATTTGTTATTCAAAATGTACTACATGTCAGAAAGCTAAGAAATGGCTTGATGATAACGGAATCAAATATGATGAAAGACCAATCAAGGAGAAAAATCCTACAGTAAAAGAGCTCAAGGCTTGGCACAAGCTGAGTGGTCTGCCTCTTAAAAAGTTTTTCAACACAAGCGGGCTTTTGTACAAGGATTTGGGATTAAAGGACAAGCTTCCGGAGATGAGCGAGAGCGATCAATACAAGTTGCTCGCTTCGGACGGAATGCTTGTAAAAAGACCTTTGCTTGTCGGCAAGGATTTTGTGCTGGTCGGCTTCAAAGAGGCTGAGTGGCAGGAAAAGCTGAAATAGTTTTTAAGTGGAGAACATCAATTGAGTAAAATACTGATTATCAATACCGGTGGAACCATCGGTATGGTAAAAACTGAAAATGGATATGTTCCAAATCTGGATAAATTCCACGAGAATCTTAGCAAGATGCCGGAGCTTTCAGCAAGCAGCATCTGTGACTGGGATATTATTGACATGCTTCCTCTGCTGGATTCATCAAACATGACGGTTGAGGATTGGAATAGAATCGGCGAGCTGATTTCTTCTAATTATAATAGCTATGACGGTTTTGTGATTCTTCACGGGACCGACACCATGGCCTATACGGCTTCGGCCTTGTCCTTTATGATGGAAAATTTGGGCAAGCCTGTCATTATCACAGGGTCGCAAATTCCTATCTGCGAAATCAGAAGCGATGGCAAGGATAATATTATTGCCGCAATGCTTATCGCATCCGAAGGCATCGTAAACGAGGTGTGCATTTACTTCCGTGGAGAGCTCCTTCGCGGGAACCGTGCGATCAAATATTCTGCAGATGGCTTTATGGCCTTTAAGTCGCCAAATGCTCCGGCGCTTGCACAGGCCGGAATCGCTATCAATTATAATGAAGGAATTCTGCTTCCAAAGCCGGCAGATGCTTTTAATTTCCAGCGACTCGAAAATGTCCCAATCGGCGTTATCAAGGTTTTTCCGGGCATACAGTTCGATTTGTTCAGTAACATTATGACTGAAAGCCTGAAGGGCGTTGTCATTGAAACCTTTGGCGCGGGAAATATTCCAAGCAGCGCGAAGTCACTGCTACCGATAATCGAAAAAGCCTTTGCGAACGGAACCGTTGTCACGGTTTGTACACAGTGCCCTCAGGGGACTGTGTTGCTCGGGACCTATGAGACCAGTAATGCACTCAAGTCTGCCGGAGCAATCAGCGGCAAGGATATGACAACCGAAGCCGCAATCGCAAAAATGTACTACCTTTTCAGTAAAGGTTACGATACAAAAACAATTTGCAGACTTATGGAGACAAGCCTTAGAGGCGAGGAGTGATGTCGCTTATAGCCACTCTGCTCCATAAACCAGCACTTACACACTATAATGAACGTAAAAACACCCCCGGAATCGAA
>DCHA01000045.1:0-7262 GCA_002315535.1 Firmicutes bacterium UBA1764
AGTAATGGGCAACAAAGTAAACAAGATGAAGTCCCACAGAGGGGCAATGAAGAGATTCAAGGTTACCGGAACAGGTAAAGTTGCAAGACATAAGGCTTACAAGAGCCATATCCTTACAAAGAAGACATCTAAGAGAAAGAGAGGCCTTCGTCAGGCTGCAACATTAACACATGCAGATCAGAAGAGAATCAAGGCTGTTCTTTTTAGCAAGTAGGTAAGGAGGAAATAGAAAATGGCAAGAGTAAAGAAGGGCACAGTTGCTCACAGAAAGCATAAGAAAATTTTAAATCTCGCAAAGGGATATTACGGATCAAAGCACAAGATTTTCTCCGCTGCAAATCCTGCAGTTATGAGAGCTCTTAGATCAGCTCAGATGGGCCGCAAGCTCAAGAAGAGAGAATACAGAAGACTTTGGATCGCAAGAATCAACGCTGCAGCAAGAATGAACGACATCAGCTACAGCAAGCTCATGGATGGTCTCAAGAAGGCTGGCGTTGTTATCAACCGCAAGATGCTTTCCGAAATGGCAATTCACGATGCAGAAGGCTTCGCACAGCTCGTTGCAGTAGCAAAGGAAGCACTCAAGTAGTACACAAACCCTCAGGACCACCTGAGGGTGTTTTTTTAGACCATTTGGGACCTGACCCCGATTGGCTTAGACATACGATATGAAAAAATACTTTGAAGAATTTAATATAGATTGCGGGTTTAGCCAGAGGCCTGACGGTAATTCTTTGGATATAAGAAATGCTATGGCGCGCGAGGCTGAGGTTTCCGGAGGGCTCGTGGTAAAAGCGAACCTTGTCCACGGAATAGACATCTGTATAATTGACGAGGAGGCTCTGTCAGAGCGTCCTTATCTTGCAGTTGAAGACTGCGACGGCCTTGTAACAAATCTAAAGAATGTCACCCTGACAACGACCCATGGCGACTGCATTCCTGTCTTTGCATATGATCCAAAAAAGAAGGCCATCGGTATCGCGCACGCAGGCTGGAGAGGAACCGCTGACTGCGTAGTGTCCAATCTCATTTACTGCATGTGCGAAGAGTATAAGTGCAAGCCCAAGGACATCCACGCCGTAGTTGGCCCCGGAATCGGAGCTTGCTGCTTTGAGGTTGATGATGACGTTGTTGATTACTTTACGGAGTCAATGCCTTGGACCGAAGAGTATATGGCAAGACGCAGCGATGGCAAATATCTGATCGACCTAAAGGGCATCAACTGCGAGCTGCTCGAGGTCGAGGGCGTCAAAGCCGAAAACATTTTTATCGACCCAGACTGCACCTGCTGCGAGTCCTCAAAGGATCTTTATTTCTCATATCGCAGAGACAAGTGCGAAGAGCGTATGCTCGCGTATATAAGGCTATAAGAAAACAGCTCGGGTGACCGAGCTGTTTTTAGATCTAAGGAGAAAAGTCGGATCTTTTTGATCCGACTTTTATTATTTACTTTTCTTCTTAATTTGCGATGCCTTCAGCTTACTGCTATACATGTCTTTTGTCGAGCAGCCTGCTCTGCCGCCACCGGCGCACGCACACGCACAGGCACACGCACAGCTTACGCAAGCACACGCACATGAGCTGTGAGCACAGCCTCCGGACCTGCCACCGCCACCGATGCCGCCGGATTTTCCGCCCATGGTGCTTACATGCGGCACAACAACCGGAATGTGAACAACGTTAACTCTGACGAAAGTATTCGGATCCGGACCGTAGTGATAGGTGCCGGCTTTGTCATAGTTAAGAGCTTCCTTGTCCTCATCAGGAACCTCTTCCTCTTTGATAATCTCTTCGCTCTTGATGAGGCTCCGGCCGCAAAATTCACAGACCTCTTTACCTTCTCCCCTTGGTGCGCCGCAGCCCGGACAGCTGTCGAAATACACAACCTTGGTCCTCGTAACCTTGGTCTTGGTCTCGCCGCTCGCAAATCCTGCGCCCTTGTCGTAATTCTTCTTCGCCTTCTTCATCACAATGATGATGAAAACGATAATGAAAATCGGCATCAGCGAGAACAGCCCTGAAATCAGGCCCCACAGAGCGGACCCGCTGCTATAGCCATCGCTGTAATCGCCGTCGTAATAATAATTGCCACTGTTATAGTCGTTTGAGCTTTCCGTAAACGCAAACGCGTCGTTCGGATAAATAACCTCAACGCTCATGGTTGCGCCTGGCTCGAGGCTCGTCTCCCATGTGAGATAGCCGTCCTTTTGCAGAGCGCCTCCGGTCCAGCTGTCAGCCTTGTCCGCATTCCACTTGATCACGAGACTGTCGACCGTAATCTCGTCGAACCAGCCCGGAGTAAAGTAGTAAACAGTCGAGCCGCTCGCAATGGCGTTCATCTGGTACATGTAATCGGTCTGCACCATGAAGTCAAAGCTGATGACCTCGCCCTCGTAGTAGCTCTTTGTGAAATCGATTCTGACATTGTTGCCGTTTGATGAGTCATACTCAGCGGACTTGATGTTGTCAGAAATCGCCTTGATTTCGTTTTGCTTCCCGTTCGGAATTCCGATGGTCAGCCACTCAACAGGGCCGATCCCGTCTGACTCGAGGACCTCCCACTCGAAGTGATAGTAAAGATCGACGCTCGCGTCGTCATTGACCTCGGCTGTGATTTCGTATTTTAAAATTTCGTCGGTCGGGCTGTCTGCGAAAGCAGTTGTCGCAAGGCCTAGCGCAAGGCAAAGCGCGAAGACGGCGCACAGGCCGCGTCTAAATAAGTTCTTCATTAGAGGGCCTCCTTTCCGTCATCTTTTTTCTGCCGGAGCGGACATGTCCCGAGCATCTTCGCCGAGTACTCGCGTCTTTCTACGCACGCCGGTGAATTCCAAATCTTTTCCCACTCATCAGTTAACATATTGCCAAGGATGTCCGATGAGAGCCAGCTCTGGCACGGCACGACATTGCCACCCGGAGTGATCGCCATGTTGCTGAGGCACGCGCCGCAGTTTGCCATCGTGATTCCGATCTCTTGGCAGAACTCGCTGTCGAGCCAGCCCGGCGATGTGAAGCTGATTTCCATGCCGTTTGCAAAAGCGTACTCACTGCACTGTCTTAGGATGTCCTTGATTTCATCTATGGAAAGCTGTGTGTTTTCGCTGCTGCCTGTGCCCGCGTTGCCTGTTGTGATCAGGCCACTGCAGGTGACGTAGGTGACGCCGAGCCCATGCAGGAACTGCAGTGTCGTCAGGTAGTCCTTGTTCAGCTGACACAGCGGTGTGTTGATGCTCAGGTTAAGACCAGCCGCCAGAGCGTTCTTTATCCCGGCAACTGTGTCATCAAATCTTTCGGCGCCGACAAGCGTGTTGTGGATCGCCGCCTCAGATGAATAGAAGGTTATCTGCATGCTGTCAAGCGAAACGTCCTTGAGATTCTTGCAAAGCTCCGGAGTAAGCTTGATGCCATTGGTGTTGAGTCTTGTCACGAACCACTGCGCGTAGTCGATGAGCTCGCAAAGGTCTTCGCGCATGGTCGGCTCGCCGCCCGTGAAGGTCAGCTGCGGAATGCCGACTTCGCGGCACTTGTCGATAACGCGTTTCCATTCCTCGGTGCTAAGCTCTGTTTCTTCGGCCTCCGGCTGTCCTGCGGCATAGCAGTGCACGCACTTCTGGTTGCAGTGCCAGCTGCCATTCTTTGTCATTGCGCTGACCATGATGTCCATTCTGTGCGGCGCCTTCATGTACTGCGAATATTCGCCGATGCTCATGTATGCGACTTCTGCCAGAGGCATCATGCCCCTTGCGATTCGCGAGAAGCTGAGCAGCATGGTGTATGCGTCATCCTCAATTGTCTTCTTACTGAGGAAAGGGTAAACCTTGCGGACGCCCTTGACTGTTTGCTTCATTATTTCAGCAGCTTCGGCATCACTGATTTCGCCTTCGCCGTGTATGTTGACCTGCTTGATGAACTCGGCAAGCAGAATGCTCCACGATGTATTAACCGGAATGATGTCCTGGCCGTTAATAATCGCAACGCTGCTGCCCAGCTCTGTATCCGTGAACTTTGGCGGGATCATGTGAATACGCACAACCCCCGGGCCTTCCGGATTCATCGTCGTGTGCAGCACTCCGCCGAAGTTCTCCCTTGCATATTTTATTTCTCTTTTAGTACTCATTTCGTTACCTTTTCTACTGTCCCAATACGTACAATAATCCATTATACCACATAATGAGCCGTTCACGCTAATCGCCTAGGCACTCCCCTAAACAGTCAATGCGAAAAAATGTTCTAAACAAATGTTTGCGCAAAGGCTCCGGCTGTGGTACAATAAAGAAAACGTTATTTCGAATCATAGGAGTAAACAATATGGATGAACTTAACGAGAGAGAACAAAAGATTCTTGATTACATGAAGAGCTATATCAGGGAAAACAATTATCCGCCAACGGTGCGCGATATTTGTGCGGCTCTGGAAATCAGCTCGACATCAACAGTGCACAAAACTCTCAGCGATCTTGAGGCAAAGGGGTACATTCATAAAAAGGCAAACAAGAGACGCGCACTCGACGTTGTCGGCGCCCAGTCTTCCGAGCCGGAGCAAAGACATGACATAGTTGACATCCCGGTAGTAGGCAGAATCGCCGCAGGAACCCCGATTCTCGCAGAGGAAAACACAGTCGACACATTCCCGCTTCCTGCAAGATACGCTGGCAAGGGCACTAATTTCATGTTAACCGTTCACGGCGAATCAATGATCGAGGCCGGAATCATGGACGGAGATTACATTCTCGTTCAGCAGCAGGATCACGCTGACAACGGACAAATCGTAGCCGCAATGATCGACGGTATCGAATCCGAAGCAACCGTAAAAGGTTTTTACAGAGAAAACGGACACGTTAGACTCCAGCCGTACAACAGCAGCATGAGTCCAATCATCGTTAACGATTGCAAGATTCTCGGCGTTGTTAAAGGCGTGTTTAGATATTTCAACTAGTCACATAATAGAATCCGACGAGCTTCCTTAAACGGAAGCTCGTTTTTTATTTATCATAAACATAACAGTTAGTCCTATTACACGCCTATCAGTAAAACAGTTGAGCACTATATTGACTGAACTGTTAAGGTTTCTGCTGATGAATTAACAGTTTGCCTGAAAACCAGACAAACTGTTTTACACTTCTCGTGTTATCGCGCGTTACTGTTAGGGTTTCTTATTAAACCTTAACACCTCGGCCATTTTTCCATTCAACTGTTTTACAATCAGCCGCCAAACCAAGCTAGCTGTTAAGTTTAAGCCCAGCACCTTAACAGTTTTGTTTTGATTGTTGCTTACTGTTTTACAGACAAGCGTGAAAAGGTGCTAGGTGTTATGATCGAATGCGAAATCATAACAGTGCGAGTGGTTCAAAATTGCAAACGGTTTTGCAACGTTTACATAGTATAATATAATTAAGAAAGATTGTATTAGTTACAAGGAGAAATACTATGGGTTTTACAGCTGACGAAAGAAATCAATTCATAAAGAAATGCAAGGACACTTTGCAGACGGGATCCGGACTTGAAGGCCTGCTTCAACAACTGTTCAGAGAAGATCTGACCGAAAGGGCAGATGAAAACGAGTTTGTCGAAATAATCAGCAGTCTGTTTCCTGCTCCGGCAGATGACTTTGCTGAGATGCTAAAAGAGACCACAGGCATCAAAGTGAAAAGCATTTCGCGCGGCGAAAAGGATCAGCGTGCAGAGCTGTCCAAGCAGGCACTTGAAGCATATGTCAGAGGTCTTTACCTTCAGAACAAATCTGTTTCGAAAATTTACAAAGCAGTTAGCACCGGCGAGCTCACAAATGACGATATCGAATCCGTTTCCACAACAAGAGACGGACTTACAGTTTTGCTGGACATTTATGGAGATGAATTCACAGACCAAAGCAACCTTGACATCGTAAAAATGGCAAGCGGCAAGGGCCTTAACCCAAAGGATCCAAATTACGCAGACTACAAACAGCAGATGTTTGCAAACGCAGTCAACATCAAGCTCAGAGAATTCCTGAGCTACGATTTCTCCAAGGCTATCTCATACACAGACGAAGAGCTTGTTGAAAAGTGGCCGGAGATCCAGAGCTATTTTGGCAAGCTTGCGATCATTAAATCCGAACTCAACCAGCGCCTCAGAAACAATCCTTACCTTGACACTCAGCTCGCGCTTGATTGTCTGAAAAAGGAGGAATTGTATTTCCCGAATTACATGATGCTTTCCGGCAGAATGCGTGCCATCGCAAATCCGTATTATTCACAGGCAAGAAACGAGGATTTCCTCGACCTAGATGATAATCGCTTTGAGCTTATAAATGATTCTGCGTTTAATATGAACTTAAACATGCAGGCCTATTTTACTGAGCTTGCTACTGCAAAAGCCGGCCTCGCAACATCGCTTATGGCGATGGCAAAAGACAAGTTGCAGCGTGAATTCAATTTGCAAAGTGCCGGAGAGCTTCGCTTCTTCGATCAAGACGGAAATCTCCTGGACGATTTTTCCATTAGAAATCCTGTGATAAAGAATCAGCCGATTTTCGCCTGCTATCTTTCGCGCGTAGATAAAATGGTCCCCATTACCATTAATTCAAAACAGCTTGAAGGTCTCTGTATTAAAAAAGAATAACCCGCAAGCAAGCAATCTTCCGATTGCGCTGGCAACTGCACAGGAAGAGGCCCAAAGGACCAATCTCATGCTTGACGAGTATTTCCATACCACCGGAGTTAACTTTGTCGAAGGCGAGACCAGTATTGCAAATGAGAATGCAAAAAAGAATCTGGACTCGACTGCGATAAGAAAGCAGATAATTGATTTCTACGAGGATGATAAGATCGGTCTTAACAAGATTGAGTTTATTAACATGTTTAAGAATGCGGGGCTTGATCCGAAAATTATCAGTGAGGATGAAACAAACGCAAGAAAGGCTCTCACCAAAGCCGCACATGAAATAAACTTTGACGCTATGCTCGAGCGCGGCAAAAACTTTACGATTAAAAATCATGGCTCCATCCCCGGAATAAATACACGTACCTTCGATGCAGTCATGCTGAAGTGGTCCGGAGATTCCCTTGAATATAACACACAGTTTATCGAGAAATTCAATGCTCCAAATGCAGACCGCAGCGCTCTTGTAAAGGAAGCCTTCGAGCGTCATCTTAAGAACGAAGCCCTGTTTGATAAAGCATTGACCGACGAAGAGCTGGTTCAAAACTGGAAAGCAATCCAGGAGACCGGAGTTGCCATCGGAATGGAGTACGAGGGCTTTTGCTCCTGCTTTGATGCGATGGGCGT
>DCHA01000045.1:7274-8208 GCA_002315535.1 Firmicutes bacterium UBA1764
TTAAGCTTGATGCAGACTTTAAAAAACGTATGGATGCCTTCCACGAAAAGGTTGACGCCTTCAATATGTTCTACAGAAACCGCATGGAGTACATCGGCTCCAAGTATTATAGATTCGGCTGCGACGAATGCATCAAAGACGTACCAAAGGTCTTCGAGCTTTTCGCTCAGCTTGATGGACCTCTGCTTGCAAAGAACAGAAACACATACATCGGTCTTGTCCAGAGCCGCGACCATGCCCTTGCATACTTCACACTTAATCAGGGCATAAAAGAAGGAAGGAATTATACCAAGGTATTTGATTCAAATGGCGAAGCCTTTGACCCAAAAGACTTTATTGAACTCGGAAACAGACTTAACAAGGGCGAGCCTCTTTACTACATGGGAGAGGATAAAAAAATATATCCGATTAAATCAACAAAGCAGTTCAGCTATCCACCTGAACTAGTTGAGGCTCCGGCACCAAACAAATTTATTGCAGCCGCAATTGAGGCCCGGATGGAAATTGATAAAGTCAAGGCAACGGATCGCAATAAATACGAAAAGCAAATCGTAGAGGGCAAGTACAAATCATATGCCAAGCTTCTTGCTGCGCTTAACAACAAGCAGGCGCTAAACTACAACGATAATGTAAAGGAAGCTCTGGCAGACCTTTGCACCTATCTGACAGTTGAAAAAATGGTTTGCCAAAATGGAATTGATGAGCAGGATTTAAAGCTGATTACATCAAAACAGAACATAGAAGAATATAGAAAGGTTTTCCTTGAGGGTGACATGATGGGCAGGATGCTTGAGGCTGTAAAGGCCGGAGCAGACAGCATTCCGCAGCTTGGAACCAATGGAATATATAAGGGCCTGCTTCGTGCGCATGCACAGGTTAGCCTTGAGAAACAGAAGGCTCAGGCAAAACAAAAGCAGGATGCCTATATCAAGTT
>DCHA01000046.1:0-18657 GCA_002315535.1 Firmicutes bacterium UBA1764
GCTCTTAAGTTTATCAATCATGTCTTTGTCTCCTTGCTTCAAACATTATTATCGCCGATGCGATGGCTGCATTTAAGCTTTCGGTTTCCCCATCCATCGGAATTCTTATTATTTCATCGGCCCCATCAAGGATTTCATCCTCTGCACCGTTGCCTTCATTTCCAACCACTATGGCTGCATCTCTTGCTAAATCTGCTTCGTAGTAGATTTTTGATCCTGCCATGGCTGTTGCGACAATTCTTTTTCCCTTTGACTTTATGAGTGCAATGGTATCCCTTGCACTTTCAGTAAAGATGATTGGGACTCTTTGCGCTGCTCCGCTTGCGGCTCTTACTGCCTTTGGAGAAAACGGATCTCCGCTCCCCTTGATAAAAACAGCTCCGCCAAAGCCTGCGGCTTCTGCGGTTCTAAGCAGCGTTCCGATATTTCCCGGATCCTGCAGCTTGTCTATCACCAGGATATTTTTATCTTTACATAAAGAGAAAAAATCATCCCTGCTGCACTCAGGCTTATCAATAATTGCCATTATCCCTTGGGGACTTTGCGCGGCACTTATTTTTGAATAGACACTGTCGCTTACTTGATACACGGCTAAGCCCTGTTCATCTGCAATTCTTGCTATCTCAAGAATTTCTTCAGATGCAGACTCAGCCCTCATAAAGATGAACCGCGCCTTCCCGCTTTTACTCAGCGCTTCCCTAACCATGTTCGGGCCCTCGATAATGTAGGCACCCTCCCTGTCGCGGTACTTCTTCTCCGAAAGACTCGCAGCCATCTTCACTATTTTGTTGTCTAAAGATGTAATACTTGTCATATCAAAAAATTATAGGGGCGGGCTTACCCCGCCCCTAAAGGCTTAACTAATAATTAGTCTAAATTGACTTCTTTATCCTTTAAGAAGCTTGGAATTGGGAAATCGTTTTCCGGATTATAACCTGTTCCTGCAAAAGGATCTTCAGCAGCCGGAGCAGCCTCTGCAATTGCTGCAGCCATCTCTGCCTCAGCCTTAACAGCTTCTTCGGTGCGAATGTTTTCTGCGAGGTCTTCAAGTCCAACGCCCATGCCATGCTTACCCATATCCTCTTCAAAGCCGGTAGCGATAACAGTAACCTTAATCTGATCTGCAAGATCCTCACGTACTGTTGTACCAACGATGATGATTGCATCCGGATCAGCTTCTCTTGCAATGTAGTCAGCAGCTTCATTGAACTCGAGCATTCCGAGATCGTATCCACCCATAACATTGAGGAGTACTGCCTTTGCACCCTTAACGGATGTTTCAAGAAGCGGACTCTCAACAGCATTCTGAATAGCCTTGGATACTCTGTTGTCTCCGGAAGCCATACCAACGCCCATATGAGCAAGACCGCGATCCTGCATTACTGTCTTAACATCTGCGAAGTCAAGGTTGATAATACCGGATTCACTGATAAGACTTGAGATACCCTCAACGCCCTGCTTTAATACTTCATCAGCAAGTGCGAAAGCCTCAAGCATGCTTGTATTTTTATCTGCGATTTGCAGAAGCTTGTCATTTGGAACAACTACGAGTGAGTCAACGTAGTTCTTAAGGAACTTAACGCCGAGCTCAGCGTGCTCTTTTCTCTTGCGGCCCTCAAAGGTGAAAGGCTTGGTTACAACTCCGACGGTTAAAGCTCCGGCCATCTTTGCAGCCTTTGCAATAATCGGAGCGGCGCCTGTTCCTGTTCCGCCGCCCATTCCTGCTGTGATAAATACCATGTCACAACCCTGAATGGTTCTTTCAATATTCTCAAGACTTTCTTCAGCAGACTTCTGACCTACCTCAGGATTTCCACCTGCGCCGAGTCCCTTGGTGAGCTTTTCACCAATCTGAATTGTTGTCTCTGCTTTTGATTTATTTAAAGCCTGACGATCTGTATTAACAGCAATGAAGCTAACGCCCTGAAGTCCGGCATCGATCATTCTGTTTACTGCGTTACATCCTGCTCCGCCAATTCCGATAACCTTGATAACTGCCGGGTTTTCGCTTGGAGCGTCAAATTGAAGCATTGGAGCCATAATATTTCCTCCCTCACTTTTGAATAGTTTTACCTGTTAATTTTATCATAAAAGGGTGCTTCTTGCACCCTATTTTTCTAGATATTGTGCCCTTGACGGGTATTTTTTGCTCATTTTAGGCTAAATATAGTGGTTTGCTTGGAAAATTAATCCAATTTCGGGCTAAAAGCGATGTAATTATCCTTTCCAACCTTAATTACGCCCCTTGTTATGCCCTGGGCATACTGCTCTTCAATCAGCCTTTTTACGGCAGGCATTTGAGCTGTAATGTGCTCCGGCTTTCCCTCGCAGTATAAGTCATCGTAGATGTAGGCCTTAACAGTAACTGTCGAAACCATGATTTTCTTAAAGTACAAATCGTTGTCGTCCATTACTTTAAGAAGCTCCAGTGAGTTTGAAAGCAGATAGCTTTGGTCAACATCAAGAGGTGAGCCCGGGTCCTTTTTGTTTATTTCCATTCCGTCAAGAACAGGAAGTACAGGCTCTTCATCAGCAATTCTTAAAACCATTCCCTCTTCATCAATGATAACAAACTGACCTTCATCCGGAAGACAAGCATACTCTGTTCTTTCCTCAACAATAATCTCAATTGTTCCCATCGGAACGCGCTTGAGGCTTACAGTTTTCATATAAGGATTTGCAAGGAGCGCATCCTTTGCAGGACCGAGCTTTTGCTCGAACATATTTACTCCGGTTACAAGACCACTCATCTGCTGAATCTGCGCAGCGGTATAGTAATTATTTCCGGAGACCTTAAATTCACGAACGTCAAAAAGCTCTGAGCGCAGAGCGTAAACAGCCCCGACGATAAGAGCAATTATTATCAACAAACGCAGGAAGTAATGCTTCTTACGTCTTTTCTTTTTCTTATGCTTTTGTTCCTGTACTACTTCTTCAGGCATTGCGTTAATAATCTATTAGTTAAAGATATTGTCATAAATGATATCAGCGGCATCAAGCTTTGCAGTTCTTTTTGCGTTTTCAGCCATGACGCTGAGCTTGGTTTCATCGGCAAGAAGTCTATCAACCTCATCTGCCAAAAGTCCGATATTTCCGGCAAGCTGTGACTCTTCAATAAGCACAGCAGCATTTTCATCAGCAACAGATTTTGCATTATGATACTGATGATTTGCAGTAACATTCGGAGACGGGATAAATATTGCAGGCTTTCCAGATGCAAGGATTTCCGAAAGAGTAATTGCGCCGGAGCGTGATACAATCAGATCTGCTTCATGCATTCTTTCAGGCATATTGTTTTCATAGTCAATAAGTCTGACGTTTTCCGGTACATTCGGAAGCACTGATTTGATTTCATCGAAATAACGTTTTCCTGTTACAAAAATAATTGTGTAGTCAGGATTTCTCTTTATCATTTCAAGAGCAGCTTTATTAATCATTTCTGCTCCAAGGCTTCCTCCACAAACAAGAACAGTCTTTGTCCAGTGCTGAATATTCTCCTGGCTTAAAAACTCTGCTCTTATTGGATTGCCGGTCAAAACTATCTTGCTCTTATCCTTGAAGTGTTCTGCTGCCTGAGGGAAGCTGATAAAAACCTTTTCACAGGATGATTCGAGCACTCTGTTTGCAACTCCGGGATATGCATTCTGTTCATGAATAAAGCAGCGGGCACCAAAATGTGCGCCATGCTTTACAACAGTTCCCGTTACATATCCACCTGTTCCGATTACAAGATCAGGCTTAAACTCTTTTATTATTTGATCTGCTTCATGTCCGCCATGAATAAAATCCTTGGCGGTCTTGATATTATTCAGAAGATGATGTCTGTCAATTCCCGACGCATCAATTCCTTTTATCTCATAGCCTGCGGCAGGAACCAAACGATTTTCCATACCCTTCTTTGTTCCGATAAAAAGGACCTCTGCATCAGGCTGCTTTTCTTTTATTTTATCAGCGATAGCAATTGCTGGATAAATGTGTCCGCCTGTGCCACCGCATGTCATAATCACTTTCATTCTGTTTCATCCTCCGGAATCTCACGTGCCTGCCTTGATACATTCAGCGTTATTCCTATCAACGCAAGAAATACCCAGGTTGCATTTCCACCCTGTGACATAAACGGGAGGAATACTCCGGTCGGAGGGAATGTGGCAGTGACAACCATTATATTTAAAATAACGTGAATAGCGAGAAGAGCTCCTGTTCCGCATGCGAGATATGCCCCGAAGCGGTCCTTGGATCTGAGCGCTATGCTGATTATTCTGCCGATAAGTATAGCATATAAAATCAATAACGCAATGATGCCAACAAAACCGATTTCTTCTCCGATAATCGGAAGAATAAAATCGCTCTGAGGCTCAGGCAGGTAAAGCGTTTTTTGTATGCTTTGTCCAAGTCCTCTGCCAAACACTCCGCCGGAGCCAAATGCAAGCAGCGACTGTACTACCTGATATCCATCACCAAGTGCATCCGCCCATGGATCAAGGGCTGTTACAACTCTTGTGTGCATGTATCCATCATCAATAAAGTACAAATAGCTAAAGAGTAAAACCGCCAGACCACCAACTCCACCAAGCAATAAAGGATTAAGTCCTGCCACAAACATCATTACTACTCCAAGAAGCACAACGATGCATGCTGTTGACAGATTTGGCTGTTTATAAATCAAGAAGAATATTACTACTATTAAACCTATTGATATTGCCAGGGTTTTTCCATTCTTCATGCAGTTTTCATTGGAGCTGAACACCGCCGCAAAAAACAGGATCAGCGCAGGCTTTATCAATTCGCCCGGCATGATTGAAATACCAAGCTTAAGCCATCTGGTGGCATTATTAATTGTTAGTGTAAAAGGTGTACCTCTGAGGGCCAGCACTGCAACCAGTAACCCC
This sequence comes from Firmicutes bacterium UBA1764, assembly GCA_002315535.1. Classification (GTDB taxonomy): domain Bacteria; phylum Bacillota; class Clostridia; order Peptostreptococcales; family Anaerovoracaceae; genus UBA1764. The sequence goes on from DCHA01000046.1 coordinate 4,890, forward strand.
AGTCCTATTACTATAGCCGGCAGCGCCAACTTCTTTAAAACGTGATAATCAATTCTCGAGAAAACAAGAAGAATAAACCAGCCCAAAACATAGTTAATAATATTGCTTCTGAGAAGTGTGTACGGACTTCCGAACTTGGAAATCGAATAGTAGTATGAAGCAGAAAAAGCCATGACAATGCCAAAAAGCGACAGCACCAATGTAACCAGTACTAACGCAAAATCCATGTCATGGAACTTATGAAGTGTATACTTTTTCTTCTTTATCTTACTCACAGTGAATTAACTAATTCCTTAAAATCATTTCCGCGTTCTTCAAATGACTTGTACATATCCCAGCTTGCAGATGCCGGTGAAAGAAGAACGGTATTTCCCGGCCTTGATATCTCGCGTGCTTTATTTACACACTCCTTCATATCCTTGCAGGAAATAATATTTGATGGCGCGAAGCCTAATTCTGCAGCTCTCTTTGCGAAGCGGGGACCTGTTACTCCAAGCGATAAAATGTATTCAACCTTACCGTTAAAAGATTTTATAAGCTCGGTGTAATCCGAATTTTTCTCATAGCCTCCGGCAATAAGAATGATGCCGCGCCCGCTTGCCTCAATAGCCTTAATGCTTGAGTCCGGATTTGTTCCCTTTGAGTCATTGATGTATTTAACACCATCAAGCTCTCTGACAAATTCCATGCGGTGCTCTACACCGCCAAAGCTTGCAATTGTTTTAATAACAATTTCTTTATCTATACCCGCACATTCGCAAATTGCCGCTGCGGCAAGAGCGTTTTGGATATTGTGATCACCGGGTATTTTAATTTCCTTAATCTCAAACGGCAGATTCTTTTTTGAAGAAAATCCGATAAGCTTCGGGCTACTTTCCCTTTGCTTTAATTCGTCTGCAATTTTTACGCACTCCGGATCTTCAAGGTTGTAAATGAAATAGTCATTTGATGTTTGATTTAAAGTGACAATTGATTTTACCCTGGCATAATTTTCAAAGCTTCCGTGTCTGTTAAGATGATCAGGCGTAATATTCAGTATTGCAGAAATGTGTGCATGAAAGTCCGACACAGTTTCAAGCTGGAAGGATGATACCTCTGTAATCATCTTTGTGTTTTCGCTTGCGCCCAGGGCCTCATCGGATACAGGAAGCCCGATGTTACCAACCACTCTTGTGTCAAGGCCTGCGGCCTTAAATATTTCACCAACCAAGCTCGTCGTAGTGGTTTTACCATTAGTTCCCGTAATCGCAATAAACTGCCCCTTGCAGTTTTCGTATGCGACCTCGAGCTCTCCACTGAGTTTTTTTCCGTATTTAACCGCATCCAAAGCCATGGGATGAGTAAGAGCAATGCCCGGAGACATCACGACCTCATCGAAATCCTTAACTGATGGCTTTTCTGCCTCCGGCATTTTATCATCCCAGAGAAAAGTCTCAGCCTTGCCTTGTAATAGTTTTTCTACGCTCAGTCCGGATTTACCGGCGCCCACTATCAAGATCTTTTTCATTCCAATTCTTAATTAAACTATTGCGAAATAAGCTATTACGCTCAGCACTACAGTTACAATTGAAAATACGATAACAACCTTTGTCTCCTTCCAACCACCAAGCTCAAAATGATGGTGTATCGGAGCCATACGGAAAAATCTTCTTCCGTTTTGAGTCTTAAATACAAATACCTGAATGATAACGCTTAATGCCTCAAGCACATATATGCCTCCGGCAATCGGAAGTGCAAATTCGTTTTCGGAAATAATTGCACAAGCGGCAAGTGCTCCACCCAGGGCCAGAGATCCGGTATCACCCATAAAGAGCTTTGCAGGATGTCTGTTAAATACCAGGAAGCCAAGGCATGCGCCACAAACGCAGGTTGCAAAAATGTATGAAGAGCCGCTACAAATCCATCCAAAGAATAATGCAACAATTGCTGTTACGCTTGCGGCAAGTCCGTCCAAGCCATCCGTAAGATTCACTGCGTTTGTCATAGCGACCATAACAAATACTACAAACGGGTAGAAGAACCAACCGAAATCAACGGCAATCTTTACAAATGGGATAACAACACTGGTATCCCTCGCGCCTCTATATATAGCAACAACGATTGCAACGAGAATCTGGAATGCAAGCTTTTGCTTTGCGGTAAGTCCGAGATTCCTCTTCTTTACAACCTTGATGTAATCATCAATAAAGCCAATTGCCCCATAAGCAAGAGTAACCGCACACATAACAAGAGTGTCAACTGTCGAGCTGGCGATAATTGCAACAATACAAATAGTTGCAATGATAGCAAGTCCGCCCATGGTCGGAGTTCCGGACTTTGATTTGTGAGCCTCCGGTCCCTCTTCTCTAATGCTCTGACCGGCATGAAGTTTTTTTAAAAACGGAATCTCAAGTGCTGTAAGAGCTGTTCCGACTGCTATTGATATTAATAAAATCCAAATCATTTTTGCACCTAATTCTTCAAGCTTCTAAGCATTGCGGCAACGCTTCCGATCTTTGTTGCGTTAGAACCCTTAACAAGAACAGCATCGCCGGGACCTACGAGCTCTATAATCTTTTCAAGAGATTCCTCGGTCTTTTCGAAGCAAACGATCTTAATATCGCTGTTCTTCTCGCCGGCCATCTGCGCCATAAGCTCTGCCTTCTTACCTACAGCGATAAGCATATCCACTCCGCTTTCACCGACCTTTGATCCAACTATCATGTGGCCGGAGATTTCATCGCTTCCGAGCTCGTACATATCTGAAAGAATCGCAACATGTCTGTCTGCTTTGATTCTCATAAGAACATCGATTGCAGCGCACATTGATGCAGGATTTGCATTATAGCTGTCATCAAGAAGCAGCAGTCCGTTTACATCTTCAAATGCCAATCTTCTGTCTGCTCCGGAAACCTTTGCAAGAGCATCAATGATATCTCTTACCTCTATGTTGTACAGGATTCCGCAGGTTGCAGCCAGAGCAGCATTAATTGCATTGTGTACTCCCAGAAGAGGAAGTGTGATTGTAATTGATTCCGTCTTCAGCTGAAGCCCAAATCGTATTCCGCCAAGGCCTCTGTCTTCGATGTTTAAAATCTTTACGCTGGCGTCATCCCTTGTTCCGACAGGAATAGGAACGTAATTACCCTTGGTCAATCTGCCAAGAGAATATATATCCATAAACGGAGAATCACTGTTATAAATCAAAACATCATCTTCTTTGAAATAATTGGTGATTTCAAATTTTGCTTTTGCGATGTTTCCCTTTGAACCAAGTCTTTCAAGGTGGCTGTCACCAATGACAGTAATAATGCCTGTCTCAGGCTTTACCCATTTGCAGTAGGAATCAATTTCACCCTTTCTGTCCATGCCCATCTCGTAAACGATAATGTCTGTTCCGAGATCAGCAAGGAAGCTTGTCATACAAAGACCAAGCTGAGTATTATAGTTTTTCTGCGAAGATACAACGCTGTACTTCTTTGCGAGAACTGCAGCGGTAAGTGTCTTAGTTGTAGTCTTACCAACGCTTCCTGTTACACCGATTCTCTTTACACCTATAAAATCGATATACCATTCAGCCATCTTTCTGAAGCATTCCTGTGTGTCCTGAGTTAATACAACTGAGATATCATCATGCTTTTGAAGCATCTCACTTGCGGCATATGCATCAGACATAAGAAAGGCTTTGCAACCAAGCTCATAAGCATTTTCTGTAAATCTGTGTCCGTCATTAACATCCCCGATAATGCAAACGAAAAGTGTATTTTCCGTGCATTCCCTGGAGTCAATTACAACCCTCTCAATTACGGTATCTGCATTTCCAAAAAGTCTTGCGCCTCCGGCCTTTGCCAGCTGTGTAATATTTAACTTTTCCATTACTCACCCTCCGCCTCTTCAGAAGATATAACGTTATAATACAAGGTTACATAGGAATCCGTCACAACTGATGTTCCTGCTTTCGGATATTGATCTATTACCTCAATTTCTGCGTTTGCCGGAAGCTCCGGACTAAACTGTACCTGAAGTCCCAAGCCACCGAGAACTCCGACAGAGCTTTCGCCGGTCTTTCCTGTCATGTCAGGAACGCTAACCTTTCCCTTCTTCAGTGTCTTATAATCAGCATCTGTGTATTCCGGCTGAATCCCCAGATACGGAAGAACCTCTTCCATGATGTCATGAGCACAAGGTGCAGCTGTATTTGATCCATAGAGGATTCCTCTCGGAGTATCTACAATTACAAGAATTACGATTTGCGGATCATCGATAGGAGCAACCCCTATGAAGGATGCAAACACATCTGTATCAGAATAGCCGCCGCCTTCAGGCTTACTTGCAGTTCCTGTTTTACCGCCTATTCTGTAGCCGGGGATTTTAGCCTTTCCGCTACCACCCTCGTTAACTACCTTTTCCATAATCGACAGAACCTCATCGGCTGTCTGTTCTGAAATAGTGCGGCTTTTTACTACAGGTTCGAATTCTTCGATTACGTTTCCGTCTTCATCAAGAAGCCCCTTAACAAGTCTGGGCTGCATAAGATAGCCCTCGTTTGCAATTGAACCAATTGCGGTGACAAGACTAATAGGTGTAATCGCTATACCCTGTCCGTATGACATTGTTGCAAGTCCTACCTGGTTATAGCCCTGAAGAATATTTGATCCCTCGCCAGGAAAGTCTATTCCTGTTTTTTCTGTCAGTCCGAAGCTTTCAATTCCTGTATAAAATCGCTCAAGTCCAAGCTTTTGTGCAAGCGTAATCATTGCAGGGTTACATGAATTTTCTACAGCCTGATACAGATTTTCCTTTCCGTGGCTGAGAGGATAATACCAACACTTCAGTGTATAGTCCGCAACTGTAACGGGCTTGCAGTAGAAGGTATCATTCATATTTGTTACGCCGTTTTCAAGCGCAATTGATGTAGTAATCAGCTTGAATGTTGAACCCGGTTCATATACATCGCAGATGTTAAAGTTTCTCCAGTTCTTGTTCCAATAAGCGACCTGCTGCTCGGTCGTCATCATCTCAAAGTCTTCTTCATCACCCGCGAGCGGATCCCTTGGATTATTCGGGTCATAATCCTCGGTCTGCGCCATTGCCAGTATGTCTCCGGTATTCGGATCCATAATGATGCACATTGCTCTTTGCGCCTTGCAATCAATTACGGCCTGTGCAATTTTCTGAGTTACGATTTTTTGTATAGTCTGATCGACTGTCGACCAAAGCGTAGCGCCATTCTGAGCCTCGTAGTATTCATTAACTCCGTATGCAAGAGAGTTGCGCTTATTATCTTTATTGGTAATCCATCTTCCATCAAGTCCGGAAAGAACACTGTTGTACTGCAGCTCCAGTCCGCCTGTGCCCTCGTTATCATCATTGGTCATCCCGAGAACCTGGGAAAGAAAGGCTCCGTTTGGATAGTAGCGCTTTGCATCCTCGGTTATTTCGACTCCGTAAATGCTGAACGCACGCACTGCATCTGCCGTATCGGAATCAACATATTTTTTTAAACGCAGTAGCTTTGATTCGGATCTTACGATGGACTCTACATCTTCCTCCTCCATCTCAAGGGTCTCAGCAAGCTGTCTGATGTGCAGAAGCGTTGTTGCCTCGTTTTCACTTTCATCAGCTCCGCTTCCTCTTACAGATGCAGGTCTAACCCAAATGGTATATGCGATTGATGAAATGGCAAGGTCATTTTTATTTCTGTCAACAATTCTGCCTCTTGTCGCAGATACAACGCTGTCCGATGTCTGCTGCTTTACGGCCATTACAGAATACTCCTCGCCCTTGATAATCATCTGATATCCAAGTCTTAAAGACAACAAAAGCAGCACTATCAATACTATTAACAGACATGCCTTAAGCCTTTTTCTTATTTTGATGTTGATAATTTGATTACTCACAAAAACGAAAAAAATGGCGCATATGAGGCGCCATGTAAATTAGCGGTATACGGATTCAATCAGTACCGAAGCGAATTCTTGAACTCCGGAGTCTCCGGTTATATAAATGATTTGATTTACGTCCGGATAAATCATTCCCAAATCCATAGCCTTCTTTTCAACGTTCGTAATATTACTTGCCGTCTTTATCTGAACCTCAAGGCTTGTTATTTCCTTTTCGGTTTCAGCTATTTGTTTGTTCAACTGATTGATGTCATATTTCAGTTTAGAGGTTTGTGCATCGAGCCCGACAAACATCAGGAACACAGCACAAATAGCAAGAAGTATTACAATGACTCCGCCTCTTGCAATCTTGGTTGTCCTCTTTTCTGCTTTGGTCTCTGTACGATTCATACTGCCTCTATTTTTTCTCAATCACTCGAAGCTTTGCGCTTCTTGCTCTTGGGTTATTTTCCAATTCATCCTCGGAAGGAAGTATCGGTTTGCCCGTTATTTTTTTTACATCAGGTCTTTTTCCGCAAACGCACATCGGGAATTCCGGAGGGCAGGTGCAAGGATTCAGTCTTGCCTTGAAAATATCTTTTACTATTCTGTCCTCAAGAGAATGGAAAGTGATGATTGCGAGTCTGCCGCCCGGAGCTAAAACATCTATAAAGTCGTTTACAGCTCTTTCGAGTGATGCGAGCTCATCGTTTACTTCAATTCTGATAGCTTGAAAGGTCCTCTTTGCAGGATGTGGGCCTTCCCTTCTTGCCGCCGCAGGTATTGCGGCCTTTATTATGTCCACCAGCTGACCGGTGGTTTCTATACTTGCTTCTTTTCTTGCGCTGCAGATAAATTGTGCTATTCTGCTCGCCCAATGCTCCTCGCCATAATCCTTGATTATTCTGAAGAGATCGCCTTCGCTGTATCCGTTTACGACATCGTAGGCTGTAAAGCTGTCAGACGCGTTCATTCTCATGTCCAGCGGAGCGTCGTGCATATAAGAGAATCCTCTGTCCGGATTATCAAGCTGGAAGGATGATACTCCCAGATCTAAAAGTGCCCCGTCAATCTCATCTATGCCCTCCTGCGAAAGTACAGCTTTTATATCGGCATAATTTGACTGAACAAATATCTTTCTGCAGGGAACCTGCAGTGCTTCAAGTCTTTTGGATGATGCATTTAGAGCATCTATATCACGGTCGATTCCAATAAATAGACCATCTGCGTCTAACTCCTTGCAAACACCGCTTGCATGGCCTGCGCCACCCAAGGTTCCGTCTGCATATATTCCGTCTGCCTTTATATCAAGAGCCCTAAGGCATTCCTCATATAAAACCGGTACGTGTGAAAACTCCATAGCTTATACCTGATAGTGCTCTGCGAAGCTGCTGAAATCATCAGCGTTGAGCTTTCCACCCTTATCGTCGCCCTCGTACTGGCTCTTGGACCAGATTTCAATTCGGTCAAGCATGCCGATTGTTATAAGATCCTTTTCAATCTTTGCGGACTCCTTTAAATTTGCCGGAATCAGAATTCTTCCCTGCTTGTCAATTTCACATTCACAAGCATTTGCATAGAAGAATCTCTTGAAGGCTCTGGCTGATGGATCAGACATAGGAAGCCCCGCGAGCTTTTCCTCCTGCTGGCGCCATGTAGCCATCGGGTAAAGAATCAGGCAGTCATCAAGACCCTTTGTGAGAACAGCCTTGTGACCTAATTCATCTCTGAACTTCGATGGAATAATCACTCTGTTCTTAGCATCTATTGAGTTTTCGTGTCTGCCGATTAACATTGATTTTTCAAGTTTCCCTAATTTAATGTCCGCCACTGAGGGACAATACTACGATTAACATCTCCACTTTACACCACATAAATACAAAAATCAAGGCTTTTTGGGTAAAAATACACCATTTTACTCCACTTTTTTACATATATATGCATAAAAAAACTCGGCCGTTAAGGCCGAGTCATTATTAATACTCTCCTGAATTACAAGAAACTTCTTCTGTGTATTGGGGTTGGGCCAAAAGCGGCAAGCCCTTCATAATGAGCTTTCGTGCCGTAGCCCTTATTTGATTCAAAAGCGTACCCCGGATAAATCTTTGACATCTCTACCATTTCTCTGTCTCTTGTTACCTTCGCGATAATAGAAGCAGCGGCGATTGATGTTGACATCGCATCACCATGTATTATTCCGGTCTGCGGAATGCTGATGCCTTTAAGCGTAAGGGCATCAATTAGTATATGGTCAGGTACTATTTTATCTCCGGCAACAGGATTTTTGCTAAGCCCATTTATCGCATCGACCATAGCCTCCTTCGTTGCCTCAAGTATATTTATCTCATCTATTCTGGCGGGCTCTCTTCTGCCTATGCTTACCGAAAGAGCATTCTCCATTATCAGATCATACAGCTCTTCTCGCTTCTTTGGACTGAGCTTTTTGGAGTCATTGATTCCAAGCACATTAAAGTCCGTTGGAAGAATAACTGCGGCGGTCACAACCGGGCCTGCAAGTGGACCTCTTCCAACCTCGTCGACTCCGGCAATATATGCCTTGCCATCCTGCCAGAGCTTTTTCTCATATGCAAGCATTTCCTGCAGCTTTTCTCTTAATTTAAATTCTCGCTCTATCTTGGTCATTTTTTTGAAAAAGGACTGCACAAGGCAGTCCCGGATTATTATTTTGTAATAAGTAATTTCAGAATCTGTACTGCATTAGCAGCGGCACCCTTTCTGATCTGGTCACCGCAGCACCACAGACACAGTCCATTTGGATTTGTTAAATCTTCACGAACTCTTCCTACGAAAACATCATCCTGCTCGGAGGTGTCGAGTGGTGTAGGATAGTCGCGTCCGTCAATATCTTCTGCAAGCTGAACTCCGGGGAAGGCCTTGATTGCAGCCTTTGCTTCCTCAACGCTTACCTTTCTCTCAGTTACAACTGTAGTAGCAATGGAGTGGCTTCTCATAACAGGAATTCTTACGCATGTGCATGTTACGAGCATTTCAGGCATGTGAAGAATCTTTCGTCCCTCGTTCTGAAGCTTCATTTCTTCTGAAGTATATCCGTTATCCTTGTATGATCCGATGTTTGGGATTGCGTTTCTTACAATCTGTGCAGGGAACTTTGTCGGAACGATCTTTTCTCCGGCCATAAGTGATTTTTCCTGCTGCTCGAGATCTTCGATTCCCTTTTGACCGGCACCGCTTACAGCCTGGTATGTGCAGCTTACCATAGTCTTAATCGGGGAAAGCTTTGCAATAGCGGCAACAGCCATCATTGTGATAATTGTTGAGCAATTTGGATTTGCAATGATTCCATTATTCTTAAATGCATCCTCTCCGTTGATTTCAGGAACAACGAGAGGAACATCATCATTAAGTCTGAATGCAGAACTGTTATCGATGAATACAGCTCCGCTCTTTACGATTGCCGGAGCAAATTTCTCAGACATGTCGTTTTCAACTGCGCCGAGAACATAATCCATTCCTTCGAATGAATCCATTGTTGCTTCTTCAACTACGATTTCTCCGCCATTAAATGGGATTTTTGTCCCAACGCTTCTTGCACTTGCAAGGCCCTTTACTACGCAGTCAATTTTATAATCTTCAAGGCACTTAAGCATTTCACGGCCAACAGCACCGGTTACACCAAGAACAGCAATTTTATAACTCATTTTATTTCTCCTTTATATTAGCCGGCAAACTGTTCATAAAGAACCTTGATTGCCTTTTCAAAATCATCGTTTGATACACCAATCATTATTGAAAGCTCATCTGCTCCCTGCTTGATTGTTCTGATATTTACCTTGTTATCACCAAGAGCCTTGAATAACATTCCTGATACACCTGGCTTAAATCCCATCTTACGTCCTACTACTGCAATAAGAGCAATCTTGTCCTGAACCTGAATGTCATCTGCATGTACCTCATTTTTGATATCGGTCAGAACGTCGTAGAGCTTATCATTAAGCAAATCACTTGGTACTACAAATGAGAAGCTGTTTGAACCAATAGTTGCATTTTCAATTGGGATACCGTATCTGTCGATAACCTTAATGCTGTGTCTGAACGGGTAAATGTTCTCAATATCGGATTTCTTAATAGTAAGAATGGTGTAGTTCTTTTTACCGGCAAGTCCTGTAATGAACTTTTCCATACCCTTTTCTTCTTTTACCTTTTCAACAATCATTGTGCCAGGGTCTTTAGGCTTGTTTGTATTCCTGATATTGAGAGGAATACCTGCGATGCGAACCGGCGCAACTGCATCCTCATGAAGAACGGATGCACCCATTGTTGCGAGCTCCTGGAGCTCGTTATATGTAATGTCAGCAATAGGCTTTGGATTCTTTACGATTCTCGGATCTGTCATAAGAATTCCGCTTACGTCTGTCCAGTTCTCATAAACGTCAGCCTTTATTGCGGCTGCAGCGATTGAGCCTGTAATATCGGATCCGCCTCTGGTCATAACTTTAATCTTACCGTTTGGAAGTGAACCATAGAATCCCGGAATAACAACATTTGTATTTTCCTTTACAGCGGATTCAATTGCGGCATAGGTTTTTTCTAAATCAAGCTTTCCGTCATATCCGAAGAATACAACATCAGCGGCATCGACAAATGTATATCCAAGATACTCTGCCATGAGCTTTGATGTAAAGTATTCACCTCTGGATACAATTTCATCAACCGGAGTATCCTTTGTCAAAGTCTTTGCATAAGCGGCAAATTCCTTTTCAATCGGAGTATCGATTTTAAGATCGTTTCTGATTTCAGCAAATCTTTCAGTAAGAGTTTTAATAATGTCCGCTGCGGAAACACCATACTTAAGATGTGCTTGTGTAAGGTAAAGGAGGTCTGTCATCTTATAGTCGTCACTAGTTCGCTTGCCTGCAGCTGAAGCTATTATCACCTTTCGTGATTTATCCGCTTTGACAATATTTTTTACTTTCTTAAACTGGTTGGCATCAGCCACTGAGCTGCCGCCAAATTTTGCGACTTTAAGCATTTTTAACACCTCTTTGTAATAAAATAATACAAATTATATTATAACAATTCCCTATAATATAGTCCACCGGTTTTGCGGGAATAAAACTCCCCTCCGGCCCTTGCAATTTCAGCAATCTTTTTTGCTTCATCTGCCGTTTCCGTAGTGAAATACAGCTCAGTGAAGCTGCACCTTGGAATCTGCTTGTCCCCGACATAAAGGGGAACACTGTTGAGAAGCTCGCTGTATTTTCTTTCGCGGCAAATCAGCGTGAATTTTTCACCAAGTCTATCTGTTATTACGCTCTGGCCCTTGCACAGCTTGCAATCGCCGGGGCACGCTCTGAATTTCATCAAAGGCAAATAGCCGTAAATAACAAAGCCGACAGGAATCGATGGCTTTATCTTTTTTGCCTCGTTAAAGCTGAGCTCCATAGAAAGACAGGCATCAGCCAGCCCCATTTCAGCATATGCTGACAGGCTCTCTGCATTAAGTATGTTCAGATATAGGCCCCCATGCATTTTAAGTCCCAGCTCACGCCCTATTGCAAGCGCGGAAATGTTTTCGCAAACAATATCAGTAAGCCCATACTCCTTGCACGCCTTAAGCTTTTCTATTAAGACCGGCTCATCCTTTGGATATACAAGTGCGGGAATTTCAGCCCAGCAGCCCTTCTTCCACTTTGAAATCGGAAGAATCGCAATATCGCCATCCTCCAAATCAAAAATCTGATTTTGGTTTTCAAATCTATAGCGCATCCAGAGCCTCCCTTCTCATTCGATTAAGCTCAGATGCGGGAAGCATCAGGCCCTGATCTATTTCGCATACTAAATCCTTAAGAACATATACAGTGCCGCCTGTTTTCTCCAGGGATTTACGAATATGCTCCTCGTCAAGAGAAACCTTGATTGCTTTCTCCGGGACAGCACCCTTAACCTCACTGTGCCTGCTTCCCGAGTATGCAATAAGCTTTGCTCTTTCGCCTTCCTTCATGATGAACTTCATGTTTACATCTCTGTGGAAGGTCTCTTTTTCATAAAGCTTTGCCAAATCCTTAAGCACGCTGTCTGCGGCAACAACATCATCCTTGGTTCTGTAACCAAACATTGATTTATCGCGCTGCCCGGTCAGATAGCCGTCAGTAAAGCCCTGCCTTGAAAAGACTGCCTGAAGAGTATCCGTATCAACATGCTTTCCCTGCATGGCGTTTTTGACGCTTGTAACCGCAGCGGCAACATATTCAGGTCTTTTCATGCGTCCCTCAATCTTGAAGCTTTTCACTCCGGCATCAATTAAAGCATTAATATGATGCATATATGAAAGGTCCTTGAGGCTCAGGCAGTGATCGCACCTGCTGCAGCCCGCGCCACATTGCCAGTCAAGTCTGCATGTCTGGGCACAAAGTCCTCTGTTTCCGGATCTTTGGCCGAACATCGAAGAAACATAGCAATTACCGGAAACGCTCATGCAGTGCGCTCCGTGAACAAAAACCTCAGTGTCAATATCAACTGCATCGTTAATGGCCTTTATTTCATCAAGGCTAAGCTCTCTTGCAAGGACAACCCTGTCGAAGCCAAGCTCTTTTACCATCTTTGCTCCGTAAACATTATGAACCGCAAGCTGAGTCGATGCCGACATTGCGATTTTGCCCCTCGCATATTTTGCGACAGCAAGGTCCTGAATGATGAGCTCATCAGCGCCTGCGGCAATTGCGGTATCAACAGTTTTCTTTACTTCCTTTAGTTCCTTGTCCATGACAAGCGTGTTTACAGTGATATAAACCTTTACATCCCTGTCGTGGCAATACTTGATGGTTTCGCTCAGGTTTTCACCATTAAAATTACCCGCATTTCTGCGGGCATTAAAATTCTGCAAACCAAAATACACGGCATTTGCGCCGCATCTGACTGCTGCTAAAAGCTGTTCACTTCCGCCAACCGGCGCCAAAATCTCAGGCATTTATTTTCATCCTCAGCAAATCTCCATCCTGGGCATCCCATGGGAGATTAATTGTTACAAGCTTCATCGGGTTGCAGCTTCTGTCTAAAGCCTCACCCTTATCGTTAATTATTTTTTCAAGTTTATATTTACGTCCCTTCTTTCCGGGGCTTAAGAGCTCAACCTCGTCACCGAGATTAAAGGCATTGCGTGTCAGCAAAGTCGCGTCTCCGGCCTTTGTATCGCCCTGAATCGTACCAAGGAACAGATAGTCTCTGACATATCCACCGGTATCGGGGCTTAGAGCCTCGAGATTGCCAAGGTAAAATCCTGTGGTAAACGGTCTGTGAGAAACAGTGTCCAGCTCAGACATAGTATCCTCTACGCTGCACTGACCATTCATAAGCATCTTGTAAGCATTTACTACAGTCGCGGTATAGAACGGAGTCCTCATGCGGCCCTCGATCTTAAATGAGCAAATCCCCGCCTCTGCAAGTTTATCAAGAAGGCTTGCGCTGCAAAGCTCCTTAGAGCTAAGGATTGCGCTGCCCTTGTCATCCTCTTCAATTTTGAAATACTCTCCCGGACGCTTTTCCTCCATGAGATAGTAATTCCATCTGCAGCTTTGTGCACACTGACCGCGGTTTCCGCTTCTTCCTGTGAGATATGCAGAAAGAAGGCATCTGCCGGAGTAGCTCATGCACATTGCGCCGTGAATGAAAGCCTCAAGCTCTAATTCCTTAGGAGCATGCGCGCGAAGCTCTGCTATTTTTTCGATACTGAGCTCACGAGCAAGCACAACTCTTGCGGCGCCCATATTGTAATAGACCTCGCAGGCCTTGTAGTTCATTGTGTTTGCCTGAGTGGAAATGTGGACCTCCATATCAGGACACTTTTCCTTTATCTCAGCAACCGCACCAATATCGGACACGATAATAGCATCAATTCCGATATCAAGAAGCTTCTTGGCATAATCTCC
>DCHA01000046.1:18768-19427 GCA_002315535.1 Firmicutes bacterium UBA1764
TCAAAATCAAAGCCCGCACTTGCGGCCCTAAGCTGCATAAAAGGGCCACCGCAGTAAATTGCGTCGGCCCCAAATTTTAACGCTGTGTTTAGCCCCTCGAGATCCCCCGCAGGAGCAAGTAATTCAATATTTTTGAGTTCCATAGTCTATACGTTAAATAAGAAGTTTACGATGTCTCCATCTTTCATTACATATTCTTTACCTTCGGATCTGAGCTGGCCCTTTTCCTTTGCGCTTGCCATGGAGAATCCGAGCTCTTCGAATTTGTCATAGTTGATAGTCTCAGCTCTGATGAAGCCTCTTTCGAAATCTGTATGAATCTTTCCTGCGGCCTGAGGAGCCTTTGTTCCATCGATGATGGTCCATGCACGGCACTCATCTTCTCCGGCAGTAAGGAAGGATATAAGATTAAGCAGCTTGTAGCTTGATTTAACAAGTGCGTTAAGACCGCTTTCTTCGATGCCCATATCTGCAAGGAAGGCAACCTTTTCTTCATCGTCAAGCTCTGCGAGCTCTGCCTCGATTTCTGCGCAAATCTTTACGACCTCGGAGCCTTCGGCCTCTGCATGAGCCTTTACAGCCTTAACATATTCGTTGTCTTCGGATCCAAGATCATCCTCGGAAACATTGGCAACGTAAATAACAGGTTTGTATGAAAG
>DCHA01000054.1:0-326 GCA_002315535.1 Firmicutes bacterium UBA1764
ACTGCCGCAGAAGTCAGAAGAAGTTAATATAAGAGGCATCCGAATTGCAGCTCTGCAGCCGCCGGCACAGCCCACCGTGAATACTCCCTCATCCTCGGAATCTAAGTTGATCAGGCGATTGCCCTTTAGGGAGGAGAGGTCGATGCCGGTAGCACCCTCCATACCCGTTTCTTCATTTGTGGTGATAATGGCCTCTATGGGAGGGAAGGGGTAGGTTTGGTCCTCCATCAATGCCAGAATCATGGCAACAGCAATGCCGTCATCCCCGCCTAAGGAGGTATCCTTTGCATAGAGCCAGTCTCCGTCAGTTTCCAAGGAAAGTCCGG
>DCHA01000054.1:362-2965 GCA_002315535.1 Firmicutes bacterium UBA1764
GATACAGAAGGATCATGGACGGCAACCATGTCCATATGGCCCTGCAAAATCACAGGCTTATGGCTTTCCATGCCCGGAGAGGCCGGCTTCTTGAATATGATATTTTCATAGGTGTCCTGTATGGTTTCGATTCCGTGAGATTTGCCAAATTCGGCAAGATAATTGCTGATGGCGGTTACGTTGTAGGAGCCGTGGGGAATCGCACAGATCTCCTTAAAATAGTGAAGGACCCTGTCTGCTGACAGGCTCTCAAAGGAATTCTCAATGGGTTCTTCTGAAGGAGTATACATAGATGGCCTTTCTGATTGTTTCGCAAAATAAGGAAAAATCACTTGTTTTCTCTGCTTGAACATACCCTTAGGATAGCACTTAAGTGGGGACGGGGCAAATGCTACGCACATGGCTACTTTGGACTGCCGGAATTGCAAGTGGAAACGGGGCAAATGCCACGGCAGGATACATAGCATCGTGNNTCATAATCTGTATTACCTCACCAAGCTGTGCAATACGATTATTATTTACTGCGTAGCCCTGTAATATGTACTGCTTTAATACAGAATGGCTATTTACCAACTCATGGTTGATATTTATAAATTGCCGACAAGTTTACTCGTCGGTTTTTTATTGGCACTAGCCTGATGCCTCTACCTAATCTAACTTAGGCTACATTAAGTCGTCTTACACACTCTTTTTCTTTTATTGTCGGCGTAGTCACTCCTGCTACCTTCATGATCTGATATGCTGCATTTACGTCGGCATTGATTCGTTTTCCTTCATTACTCTGAAACATTCCTCTGCTTATCCGCCTGCTCTTATCGTAATGCCTAATATCCGGCGTCTCTGCATCAAGATAGCTCGTACCGCTTGTCCAGCTTTCCCGCACAATTCTTACTTCAATTCCGGCCTGTTCTGCCTTGTAAGTAATCATATTCATCAGCATGGAATAGGGGATTGAAACGAAGTTCTGGTTTGTTTTCTTTCCCATCGATACTTCCTGCTTCCACCCTCTGTTATTGCCGATGATAATGGTGCCTATTCCGTTTTCTTCTGCAAGGGTTACAATCCTTCTGCTGGCCTTATGCAGATAATCTTTGATTTTTCGGTTCCGCTTTTCTGTCAGTTTTTCCATTCGTGCCGTGCAGTCACGTCGGTTTGATTTTTTCGCAGTCTCCTGCAGAATCGACTTCCTCTTATTATAAAACTGATTCATAGATTTAACTGGTCGACCGTTTATTATTACAGGCGCAGCCGCAGTATTGGTAACTGCCGTCATTAGATTATCCACACCAAGGTCTATCGACATTACCCCGTTTTGGTTTTTCTCTTTTTTCTCTTCAGCCTCATACATCAACTGTATTTTTATGCTTTTGTTTTTCGCCAGGATTCGTATCTGTCTCACCGATCCATGTCTTGCTTTTATATGGATTCCTTTCAAAAATCCGGGCATTCTGACACTGCCATCGCCGCTTACAGAAAAGTTCTGACTGGTTATGACCAACCATCCTCGTCCGCTTTTGGGATCAAGATAACCGGGCTGTTTGGGGTAACCCATAAATTTATCAGGATTTCTCTTGTACTCTGATAGCGCTTTGTGATAGGATTTCCACTCCCGACATTTCTCTTGGATGCAGATCTGACTGCAGGTTGCATAGGGCATTTCTTTATATATCTTCCGACTTTTTAAGTACCAGCTTAGGAAATATGCATCTGCGATATATCCATTTCCCTCATCGATATATCTTAGTGCAGGCTTGCCGGGTCTGCATTTATTATATTGATAGATTCCGCAATTGAGCTGATATACCAAAGCCTTCTCAACGCTAGTTAATATTTCCCCACTCCTTAGCTTGCGGCTTATTCGCTGACTCTGGGAAATAATATAATTCACTGTATTGGATAGATTTTTGGCAGCATAACAATACGCATCAAGCTTTTGAAACAGATCTTTATTCCGTTTTCCTGCTTTTATTCTATGTTCTTCGGTAAGTATCATAGGCACCTCCTTAGACTGCAAATGGAAGCGGAGGACGGGTTGACAGATCTTTACCGTATATTGTTTTACGGAAGGATAAAACCTGACCTATCATCTGCGTTGCAATCTCATTACGGTCCTTTTTACTATGATTCATGAGATTGTTCCATACGAGATAATGATCAAGATATTTGGTTGATACTCCATGAAAAATCCTTATAAAGCCCTTTATTGTCTTATGATATGCATTGATTCGCTGAATGTTATAACTCCTGCCCTCCATCATTATCATCCGGCAACCAGTCGGCATCTGTATAAGTTTTATGTTGTTCTGCCTTGAAAAATCAATATATGCCTTTTCATTATCTGTGCATAAAATAGCACCCGCAGATATCAGTCCATCAAAGGCTTTTCGAATTCCCTCAGCGTCGATTTTACCTGTCTTAACCGGTATTCCATATGCGATTCCTGATTCGTTTACTGCACAGGGTACACAGACCTTTTCTGAGGATAACCCACTTACATGAACATCTCCCCCCCTCTTATGTGGTGTTCTCGGCATTGTAAAGTTCTTGCTTCGATAATGATTCCCTTTATAAGAAATATTAAAGAAGGTTTCATCAGCCTCTAC
>DCHA01000018.1:0-1542 GCA_002315535.1 Firmicutes bacterium UBA1764
GAATATTCATGTTGCCGGAGCACTTGATTGCCGGCTGTCCTTTGATTGACATAGTGAAGTCTGTTCCCGGTCCGATTACGTGAACCTTGTCGGTTCTTTCCATTCTTTCCTTGAGAGCATCCATTGCCTTGTCCATCTTGGAGTAGTCAAGAGTGCAAACGTCGAAGTAGAAATCCTCGAATGCCTCGAGTGACATATTTGCCTGCTGTGCCATGCCGAAGTTCGGATAACGTGCTACTACCCAGCGTGTATTGTTAACTCGCTCTGCGAACATTTTCTCCATGCACTTTGAGTAAAGCTGCATCTGCTCTACAGGAACGTCGGAGAGCTCTGCGGAGTTGGTGTAGCTGCTTACTGCGATGTAGCAATCCATGTCTTTCATAAAGCCGTATTCGCGTTCGTCCCAGCGCTTGATCTGGTCTTCTTTGCAGCCCATGAGGATTGCGCGCTGAATGCGCATATCTGTATGGTTTACGTATGGGTTGGCTCCGGCTTTGTAGACTTCTTTTACAAGCTGTGTTACGAGGTCTACCGGTTCGTCGCCGCGGTATTCGATAAGTACGTTTTCACCTGGCTTTACGGCGCAGGAATAATTTACGAGTGTGTCTGCGAGTTTTACAATTCTTGAATCCATATCTTTCTCCTGTATATTAAAAACTAAAAATTAAAAACTTATTCTTCAAAAAGTTCGAGGTAGGCGGCAAAGCTTGAAACCCCACTTTCTGCGAAGTCGTAAATCATCGACGCTGCGAAGGTGTAGCGCCCGGTGATTTTCAGATACTTGCCGAGTTGCCCTTTCTGCAAGAAATCCTCACCTTCCATTATATCGCGAAGACCGTACGATGCCAAAACAATTTCTCCGCTGCGCGAGACATAATAAAGATTTTTTACATCATCGCTGAGCATAAAGACCTTTTTCTCCGCATGCTCATTAGTCGGCATAAACTCAATAAACATGTCGCCAAGCAAGTGCTCATTCTTGGTAAATCCCGGAGTCATCTTTTCAAAGACAGGGCTTAAAACCAGCGGGTCCAGCTCGTCATCGAATTTAAACACGGTCACATATTCTTCTTTATTCAGAACCATGCCTGCTTCAAAGAGGCTGATCTTTGTGTCGGAAATTTTGCGAGCGCTGATCACCTTGCGCTTCATAACCTCGACCTCGCTTACGACAAGGTGGTGGGCCGCTTCGCGCTCAAGCTCAACTATAGACTCGCAGCGGTAGAGCTTGCGAAGCCCGCTCGCATCAAGCACGGTGATTTTGTTGCGAAGGAAAGTGCAGTGAGTGTCCGGAGCGATGGGCTTAATATATTCTTCGTAGCCCTTTTGCACCAAGAGCCTTGCGCCCTCATCGTCCTTACCAAAGACTCTCATCAGATAGTAATTTACGATTCCGTAGTCCGACTTAACCGGAACGCAGAGCTTAACATTCAGCAGGTCCATCTCTGCATCAGTCATCTCGGTTTTCAGAAGCTCCGGCGCAGTGCCAATTTCCTCGCTATATGCTTCGTAAAGATATTTGACTTCTGAAAGCTCCGGCGG
>DCHA01000018.1:1599-15123 GCA_002315535.1 Firmicutes bacterium UBA1764
CGGCCTCCTTTTCGCTGAGCTCGACAAGGCTTGCGCCAAGGCCGGCAAAGGCCTTTAGGGTCTCGCGCGCGACTTCCGCAAAATCGCTTGAGCGCAGCAAACTCATGTGCTCAAGCCCCAGCTCTTCGTAGTCATAATAATAAAACTGATGAAAATCTTCATCAGTTATTAAGTCGTGGTAAATCAGCTGCAGCGCAACAACACCCATCAGACGGGTGTCGGAGACTGCGGCATTTATAAACTTGTAGCGAGCGGGATTGCCGGAGTCCAGCCCGCCCTTTAGTACTTTCACCATCAATATAAAATTAGTTTCTCAGGCTGTGAATCGGAGCGGGGATTCTTCCGCCGCGCTTAATGAACTCTGCGGACGACTGCTTGTGAACAGGCATAACCGGAGCCTTTCCAAGGAGCCCTCCTATATCGATGCTGTCACCAACATCCTTGCCAACGGCAGGAAGAACTCTGACAGCAGTGGTCTTGTTGTTGATCATTCCGATTGCGGCTTCATCTGCGATGATAGCGGAAATCGTTTCTGCGCTTGTGTCTCCGGGGACAGCAATCATGTCAAGTCCAACGGAGCAAACGCAGGTCATAGCCTCGAGCTTGTCTATAGTCAGCGTTCCGCTTTGTGCGGCCGCAATCATGCCCTCGTCCTCGGACACAGGAATGAAAGCTCCGGAAAGCCCTCCGACAGAAGAGCTTGCCATGATGCCGCCCTTTTTAACCGCATCGTTTAGCATTGCCAAAGCCGCAGTCGTGCCGTGGGTTCCGCACTCTTCAAGGCCCATCTCCTCAAGGATTCTTGCGACTGAGTCGCCTATTGCCGGAGTCGGCGCAAGCGAAAGATCGACGATGCCAAACTCGGTGTCAAGCCTCTTTGAGGCCTCCTTCGCAACGAGCTGGCCCATGCGTGTAACGCGGAAGGCAGTCTTTTTAATGGTCTCGGCAACAACGTCAAGCGGCGCGCCCTTAACGGCCTTAAGAGCCTCGTGAACAACGCCAGGCCCTGATACGCCTACGTTTATGACCTTCTCGGCCTCGCCTATGCCATGGAAGGCTCCGGCCATAAATGGATTATCCTCAACGGCGTTGCAGAACACAACAAGCTTGGCGCAGCCGAAGCTGCCCTTTTTTGCGGAAAGCTCAGCAGTGTCCTTGATGATACGCCCCATCATCTTTACGGCGTTCATGTCGATGCCGGCCTTGGTTGAGCCGACGTTGACGGACGAGCAAACGAGCTCGGTTTCGGACAGCGCCTCGGGGATGGAATTGATCAGCTTAATGTCAGCCTCGGTCAGGCCCTTTTGAACAAGGGCGGAGAAGCCGCCGATAAAGTTGACGCCGCAGGTCTTTGCGGCGCGGTCGAGCGTCTTTGCGAAGCAGCTGTAATTGTCAGTTTTGCTTGCAGCGGCAACAAGTGAAATCGGAGTAACGGAAATTCTCTTGTTTACGATTGGAATTCCGAACTCGGTTTCAATGTCGCAGCCGGTCTTAACCAGATTCTCGGCGTAGCGACAAATCTTGTCGTATATCTTTTGGCAAGCGGCATCAGGATTTTCGTCCGCGCAAGACAGCAGGGAAATTCCCATGGTTATCGTGCGCACGTCCAGGTGCTGCTGCTCTATCATTTCAATTGTTGAAAGAATATCTTTTTGATTGAGCATATTGACCTCGCATATCTCGCGTTATATCTCGTGCATTGCGTCGAAAATTTCGCTGCGCTGGATCTTGATGGAAAGCTCCATGCTTTGTCCCAGAGCGTCAAGCTCTTTTGACAGTGCGCCGAAATCAACGGTCATGCCGCTGCAGTCAACCATCATTACCATTGTGAAATTGCCTTGCATAATGGTCTGGGAAATGTCCAGTACGTTTACTCCAAATTCTGCAAGCTTAACGCAGACTCCGGCAATAATGCCTACTCTGTCTTTTCCGAATACTGTGATTATCGCTTTCATAAAAAATACTCCCTAATAGTGAAAAAGAGACTCTCTCGAGTCTCTTTCAGTCCTTGTTATTCGATGCCATACTTTGACTTGAACTTTTCTACACGGCCGCCACGGTTAGCGAACTTCTGCTGGCCTGTGAAGAAAGGATGGCACTGAGAACAAACGTCAAGTCTCATCTCAGGCTTATTGGACTTTGTCATGAATGTGTTTCCGCAAGCGCATGTAACCTTGCAATCTACATATTCAGGATGGATTCCTTCTTTCATCTGTATGTCCTCCTTTTTCCGAAATATCTATGAAATGTTATGCGTTTTAATGGCGCATAACAAGATTACGCCTAAATTGAACGCCTTAATATAGTACCACGAAGTGGCTCAAATATCAAGGATTTTTGACAGTTTATTTTCGAATTGCAACGATGCGGTCGTGACCCTCAAGGTCTTGTATAATGCGACAGCCCGGGCACAAATCTTTGTAGTGCTGGCCCTGGTCGTCGCCTATTTCCATGAGGAAAAGGCCGCCGGGATTTAGGAATCTGTCGTAGTCTTTTATTATGCGGTCCGGGATCTCCCAGCCGTGCTCGCCACCGTCGAGCGCAGTTAGCGGTTCCCAGGCCCTAACGTTGATGCTGAGGGTCGGAATCACGCTGCTTGGTATATAAGGCGGGTTCGCGGTGATGATGTCAAATTTGCGCTCTTTTTGGCCTTGGCTGCCGGAGGCTCCGGAGTCAAAAGCGGCGAAAAGATCGGACTGATAGGCCTCGACTTCAAGGCCGAGGGCGGATGCGTTCCACTTTGCAACGTCGAGGGCGTCGCTTGAAATATCTGATATTGTGACGTGCGCGCCGTGCTTTGCGAGGTGCAGGCCAATGCAGCCGGAGCCGGTGCAAATGTCGAGGACGCTGGTTTCTTCGTTATTGCGGCGTCTTAGGTCGACGAACTGGCGGGCGATGTCTGCGAGGCCTTCGGTCTCGGGCCTTGGGATCAGAACCCTGTGGTCGACGTAAAGCTCGATGTCGAGAAAATAAGCGGCCTTGGTTACGTACTGAAGCGGCTTTCCTGCGGCGCACAGCTCGGTGTACTCGTGCAGCAAGGCCTCCTTTGCGCGGTCGGGCATGTAGTTTCGCGTCATGATTTCTACGGCGTCGACGTTAAACACGTGGCAGACCAGCTCCTGGGCCATGTGATAATAGTCAGGAATTCCGGCCTCCTTCAGCCGCTCTCTTGTGATTTCAAGAAGCTCTCTCATATGTCACCTCTTTATAATACTATTTTTTTCGATGTGCGCCGTTGTTATTATTTTGACTTGCGCTTGATGTACTCCTGCGTTTCTGCTTCGTTCTTTACAAGCGTGCCGTCCGGCTTTTGTACACCAACCCAATAGTCGACATCAAGCTCCGGATTCTCATGGCTAGGCAGAACCGCGTTCGTCGCCGCAATCGCAACCTCAAGCATGTCCAAAGTCGGCTCCTTTGTTGTGAGCTTTTGGAGTGAAATGCCGGGCAGCGAGCAAGCCTTGACGAAGGCACCGTCGTGGCGACCGGTGAACTGCAGGAATTCATACGAAAGCCCTGCGATGACCGGAATCAGCGCGAGCCTTGAGAGGACGCGCAGCCACAGCGTCGGCCAGCCGAAGAAGCTGAACACAAGCAGCGAAATAATCATTACAAATACGAGGAAGCTCGTTCCGCACCTTGGATGCAGAGTGTAGAATGTCTGTGCATTCTCCGGCGTGAGCTCGAGCCCGTTCTCATAGCAGTGAATTGTTTTGTGCTCGGCGCCGTGATACATGAACACGCGCTTGATGTCGCCCATGAGACTGATCGCCCAAACGTAAACGATGAACATCACGATTCTGAGCACGCCCTCAATCAGGTTGAGCGCGATGACGCTTTCGATTCCGAGGCCCTTGATCCAGTCCATTACGACTGTCGGCAGAAGGATGAATATTCCGACAACCAGAGCGATTGCAAGAATTACCGAGAGCACCATAGCGATTGCCATGCCGCCCTTTTCGCCGAAGTGCTTTTCCATCCAGAGGTCGAGTTTATCTTTTTGGTATGCGGGGTTGTCCTTGTCTGCGGCCTCGAGCACCTCAGCGCCGTAGGTCAGAGTTTCGGTTCCCATTACAAGGCTGCTTATGAATGCGATCACGCCGCGAAGAACCGGAATCTTCTTCCATTTTCCGCTCGGCTTAAGAGGCTCCACTGTCAGGTGGATGTCGCCGTTTGGGAGTCTGACTGCAATTGCAAGCGCCTTCGCGCCGCGCATCATAATCCCCTCGAGTATAGCCTGCCCACCAATCTTGGTCGGCTTGGCGTTTTTAATAAAAATTCTGTTTAGATCCATATTTTTCTTTTTATATTACTGTTTTGCGAAATCTTTCGATGAAGTCCCGATTGGACTTGGACTGAGCCATCTGCATAACTATGCGTTCGGTCGCCTCCTGCATGCCCCAATCTGACAGCGCTCTTCGCATCATCCAAACGCCCTCGAGCTCGCTGCCATCAAGCAGCATGTCCTCGCGGCGCGTACCGGACTTGTTGAGGTTGATTGCAGGGAAGATTCTCTTCTCGGCCATGTTGCGGTCGAGGTGAAGCTCCATATTGCCTGTGCCCTTGAACTCTTCGAAAATCATATCGTCCATGCGCGAGCCGGTTTCAATCAGGGCTGTCGCAAGTATGGTAATCGAGCCGCCCTCTTTCAGATTTCTTGCGGCGCCGAAGAATTTCTTTGGCTTATACAGCGCCGATGGGTCGAGTCCGCCGGAGAGCGTTCTGCCGCTAGGCGGTTCTACGAGGTTATAGGCTCTGGCAAGTCTTGTAATACTGTCCAGAAGAATTATAACATCTTTGCCGTGTTCAGCAAGTCGCTGTGCGCGGGCAAGCACCATTTCGGCAACCTTGACGTGATGAGCAGGCTGCTCGTCGAAGGTACTGTAAATAACGTGGCCCTTGATGGACTCCTGCATGTCGGTTACTTCCTCAGGGCGCTCGTCGATTAAAAGCACGATGAGTTCGGCTCCGGTATCCTGATTTTCAATTGCGGTTGCAATCTGCTTTAAAAGTGTGGTTTTGCCGGCCTTTGGCGGAGCGACGATGAGCCCGCGCTGGCCTTTGCCAATCGGGGCGATGAGGTCGGCCATCCTCATGGAAAGCGCGTTGCTGCCCTTTTCGAGGCGGATGCGCTGGTTCGGATAGCACGGGGTGAGGTCAGAAAAATCGCGGCGGTTTCTTGAGCTGCCGGGGTCCTCGCCATTAACTGATTTCACGTACAGCACGGCGCCGAATTTTTCATCCTTTTCCTTTTGCGGCTTGCGGCAAACAGCCTCGATTGCATCTCCGGTCTTTAGGCTGAAGCGTCTTATCTGAGTCGGGCTGACATACACGTCCGCGTCGGAGCTGAGGAAATTGTCAAATCTAAGGAAGCCAAATCCGCCCTCGGCAAGATCTAGAATTCCTGTTGTCTCATATTTATTTTCGTTGGCCTTTCTTTCCTCTTCGGCCTTCTTTTCAGCCTCGAGCTTGGCCAGCCTTTCGGCCTCCTGTTTTTCCTGTTCAGCCTGCTGCGCCATCTCAATTAGCATATCAAGAATTTCGGACTTCTTTAGTCCTGTAACGTCAAGCTGAAGAGCAGCCGCAATCTCGCGCAGCTCGCCTACTTTTTTCTCTTTAAGTTCTTCAATGTTCATATTTAGTTCTCTTTAAATAAATAATGGGGAATCCGGCAAGAGAGCCCTGCCTTCGGATAATTATACCACATATTGCGGCCGTGCATCAGGATTATTTATCGCAAGCAACAATCAAGACAAAACTGTTAAGGTGCCGGGCTTTAACTTAACAGCTAGCCTGGATTACGTTATTACACCATTTATTCCAGCACACTTAATTTCTTTTATGGCTGGTATATGCGACAACGGCTATAATCCCAGCACACATAAATCTCAATTTGGCTGGAAATCATAATCATGTTGCATTTTCCAGCACAGCATCAAAGATGTTTTGGCTGGGATATGGAACCACCTCTTCTTTTCCAGCCATCAAGCAGTAATACTTGTGCTGGAATTAGCCTTAACATAGCGTTCCCCAGCCGGATTTTAAAAATGATGTGCTGGAATAATGCATCAATCCAAGTATCCCAGCCAGTTCCCCAAACTAATATGCTGTAATAACCAACAATTATACGAATCCCAGCCACATTTATAAAATGCCGGACTGGAAATTTTATCCTTTACAGATGTGCTTGTAATAATATATAATTATTTACATATTATGGGATTGGGGTAATATCAATTACGGAAGCGATTACGCTCATTTATTTAAAAAGGGGGAATAGCATTGTCTTTAACTAAAACCGACTATAACAAATCTTTCAAAGAAATCACAAAATCTATCGAAGTAATAGATGCAAAACTTCAGAAAGTGCCCGAAGGGGATTTAAGGATATGGAAACATCGAAATTCTTATGAGTACTGTCTTTCATATGTCAATGACGAGGGAAAGAGGGTTTATAAATATTTAAATTCTGCATCGGAACATGATTTGTCTGTTTACGCCAACAAAATGTATTTGCACAAACTCCGCCAAGCTTTAGCAAGCGAGCGCTGGGCGCTGCGAGTTTTAGCTAAGGTAGACTTTGATAAAAAAGGACAAGTGTATGATGAGCTGCCAACTCGAGTGCAAAGTATTGTCAAGCCTCTTTATACCAGCACCGCTCACAAAATCGAAGAATGGTACATGGCTCCATTCGTCAGTAATACATTTGACTTTGGATCAAGTGCAGGATATGTCACCGAGTTGGGCGAAAAGGTCCGCTCCAGAGCTGAATGCCTAATAGCGAACGAGCTTCACAACGCAGGCCTTAAGTACCACTACGAAGAGCAGCTCACCTTAAAAAACGGAAAGAATAGATTCCCGGATTTTAAGGTGGCGCATCCGAAAACCGGCGAATATTATTACATCGAATTCTTCGGCATGATGGATATGCCGGAGTATTCCGAAAATGCGTTCATCAAAATCTCAGAGTATGCCAACGATCCTGTCTACTCAAAAATGATTTTTATTTTTGACCATAAGAATGCGCCATTTTCGAATGCAGTGGTAAAAAACATATTAAAACAATTCTTTGTATAGTGGATTCTGACCGAAAAAAACCGGGGCACATTTAGCGCCCCGATTGCTTTTATTCATCCTTAGTTTGTAAATGGTCCGGAATCTCTTGATCGTTATACTCTCTCCACTTGCCGGTCTTAATCAGCTGGTCATAAATCTTTGCCTTTATAGTGTCCGAGCCCCAGGAACAAGTACAGTATTCCGTAAACTGTCCGTATTTCTTTATTTTATCAAGCTCCTCCGGAACAAGAGGTATGGTTCCTTCTTTGAAGTAATTGCACATAAGATAAGTAAACTTGTTACGAACACTCTGCTCTCTTTTGCTGAACAAGCCTGTATCTTTAAATGCATTAAATGGAATTTTGACATTGATGCAGTCATTGCAAATGCCGTAGCGGGATGTGAACGGCGCAACGTGTTCTTCTTCGGAGTATGAGCTCTGACCGTAATCAGTGTAATTGATAACAATACTCAGGCAGTCGTAAACGTTTTCCGGATTGTCCTTCTTGCATAGTAGACAGCGCTTTGCACGATTGATAGGCATGTTGTGCTCCTTTCAAAACAAATGAATCATTTATAAAAAATCTTAAACTTCATCTTCCCGAGAAAATACGCGATGCCGTAGGTGATGATGATAATCATTGCGATAACCACCGGCACGATGGCGTACTGGCCGCCAAAGGTGAAGCCGTAAAAATCTTTCCAGGCCTTGGACACGAGCACTTGATAAAAGTACAGCACGCCATAAATCAGCATGGGCAGAAGCGCAAACCAGCAATCTTTTTTCCGGAGCGCTTCGTCCTTTCTGTATGTTACAAAAGAAATGATGCAAATGACCGGACAGAGGAAATGCAGGAAAAAGACATTCTCTTTAAACATGGAAAGATAGCCAGTAATGCCGCGTTTGATATACTCCATCGGTCCGAGGAAAAATGCGGACACGAGGAAGGTCAGTGTTACGGCGGTCACAGATGCGAACCTGAGAACGCTGAGCCAGCGCGGCGCCGGAGCGCCCGTTAGTCCGTTAGTGCCCTTCGCAAAAGATCCACCGTCCTTTGCCTTGCCGCCAAAAGCAATATACACAATCCACATCAGGCTCGTAAGCGCCATCAGCACATTTGAGTCAATCGTGAAATAGTTAAAGCAGTTTGTCGCCGTGCTGCCGACTACGTCAACGTGGCCGGGCGCAAAGAACCATTTTACCGCAAAGAATACGCTTACAATGTTGATCGCGTTCAGCAGAATATCAAGTTTGTCTTTAAAGTTTAGCTTCATCTCTTTTTATTGTTCTTATTATACTTCGCGATCTCTTTGAACTTCGCGCGCTTGGATTCGAGATACTGACTCCCGTTAGCGGCGAACTCGTTTTCGATCTTAAGCTTTAAATAACTTTCCCATCTGTCCTGCTCAAGGCTTCCGTCTGCCAGGGCTCTTTGTATAGCGCAGCCGGGCTCCGATCTGTGGCTGCAGTCCGAGAACTTGCACTGTCTGGCGAGCTCCTCGATGTCGCTGAACGCAGCCTCGATTCCGCTCTCGTTGTCCCACATGCCGAGCTCTCTCATGCCCGGAGTGTCGATTACAAATGCGCCGTTTGCGAGCTCCACCAGCTCGCGGTGAGTTGTGGTGTGGCGGCCCTTGTCGTCGTTTCCGATTGCTCCGGTTGCGATAATGTCGCCACCGAGAAGCTTGTTAATCAGCGTTGATTTTCCGACTCCGGAAGAACCGAGAAAGGCAATGGTTTTGCCCGGAGCGATGTACTCCATTACTTCATTGTAATCATCGTCCAGCGATGAGACGGCAACAACGTCAATCCCGATAGCAGTCGATTTCACCTCGTCGATTTTCGCATTAACATCATCGCACAAATCGGACTTGGTCAAAACGACAACCGGAGTTGCACCGCTGTCATATGAAATCGCGATGTAGCGCTCCAGACGCCTCAGATTGAAATTGTTGTTAAGCGACATGCACAGAAAAATCGTGTCGATGTTTGCCGCAACAACCTGCTCCTGCTTGCCCGGGCCAGCCGCCTTTCTGATAAAGCAGCTCTTCCTTGGGAACATGCTGTTAATTACAGCGTTGCTCTCATCGTCAGGCCAGCTCGCGATAACGTAGTCGCCGACCGCAGGATAATCCGAAACAGTCTTCGCATCGTAGCGATACTTGCCCGAAACCTGCGCCGCCTTTTCGCTTGCGCCGTCACTTAATTTATACAGTCCCTTTTCCTGGGATATTACTCTTGCTCTTATTTCATTCATTTTATTAGTCTCCGTAGTAATACTAAATAGCGCTAGAACTTTCTCTAGCCATTTTTTTTTCTTGTTATAGTGTTTGCAGAATTATACGGTTTCACAAGTGTCCACACACACTTTCGAAGACCTAAATTTAATTATCGCAGATTGCGCGCGTAAAGTCCATTAGCGGCCTGTTACGTTTGTTTTACAATATTGATACAAATGAGCGGAGCGTGTAACACGGGCGCGGGAATGTAACACGGGCGCGTCGCTTTGCTTGGCGCCCGCAGAATCCCCCACGATACGCGTAACACAACTGAGAAATAATTGTAATAAAAATGTCGCAAACATGTGTTATCCTATGTGTAGTTATTACTTTAGATAGGAAAGGAAAAGAAATGTCCAGTCTTGCAAAAATAATAATCAGTATAGTGCTCGTGATTGTTCTCACCGTGTCCCTGGTCTTCGCAGTCAAGGCCACAAAGGTCGAGACGCACAGCGCGGAAATTGAATACCTTGAACAAAAGGAGCAAAGCGGAAAGGGACTCATCGCTGCTTCGGCCGCAACCTCGGTTGCAATGACGCTGCTTCCGGGTGACGTTGGTACGCCTCTGGCAGAAAAGTTCGCGGACATCAGCGGCTATTTCACGATTGCTCTTTGCGCTATATTTCTCGAAAAATATTTGCTGACACTAACGGGGCTTGTTGCATTTAAATTTTTGATTCCCGGAGCGTGCGTCCTCGGGCTTTTTGGCGTCATCTTTGATACCTATCGTTTAAGACACATTGCGATTAAGATCGGTCTCTTTGCGATTGCGATATACATGCTGGTTCCGTTCAGCGTAAAGGCGTCGCAGATTATCGAGGCTACTTATAATATCTCTCAGATTGAAATCAGCGAGTACACGGACAGCGCGAGCAGTAAAGCTGTGACATCGCCCGCGGTAACTGGCGGCACTGCAGGCAGCAGCGCAAACAGCGGTTCGAATACTTCCGGAGGCACCAATGCAAGCGGCGGCTCCGGCAGCACCGGCGAAAACAGCACGGGCTTCTTTGAGAAGATTGCGAATGCAGTGAAGAGCTTCGGGCAGAAGGTTGAGAAGGCGGTTACGGAGATTCCGGAGACGGTTTCAAACAACGTTAATTCTTACCTTGAGGAAGGCGAGAAGAAGCTGTCTCAGCTGATCGAGGGGCTCGCAATTATGATTGTTACGACATGTCTGATTCCGCTGCTTGTGATTATCTTGTTCTTGTATCTGCTCAAGATTCTCATGGGGCTTGATGTTGATCCGCTTTGGATTAAAGACGCGGGCGCGAAGGCGCGCGGCGCGATTAAACGTAAATAAGTCTGTACGCCCCAAGGGACTGCAAGTGTCACGGGGCGTACATGAATTATTATTATTTTTGTAAGATTCTGCGCTGCAGGCCGTCTATAATGGTGTAAGTACTTACAAAGGGGTAATTGCCGGGCCACCCGGCGCATAGATAAACATGGATGATTTAAAAATAATTGAGCTGTACGAGGCACGAAGCGAGCTCGCTATCGAGTCAACAAAAGCGAAGTACGGCGCCTACATGAACACAATCGCATACAACGTTTTGCGCAGCCACGAGGACAGCGAGGAGTGCGTTTCCGATTCCTACATGAAGACCTGGAACGCGATTCCGCCCGCAAAGCCAAAGCTTTTCAAAGCCTTCCTTGCGCGCATTACTCGAAACACTGCGCTTGATTTGCTCGAAAAAAAGGATGCAGAAAAACGTGGCGGAGGAGAGATAGCTCTGGCACTGGACGAACTTGCAGAGTGCATTAGCGGAGGAATCGGCGATGCTGATCCCGCTCTGGCGCTCGAAGCAAAGGAACTTGGGGCAACAATTAACGAATTGCTGGGAACGCTTAAAGACGACGCTCGCAGGATTTTCGTCCTGAGATATTTCTATCTATATTCGGTTGCGGAAATTTCGGAAATGCTCGACGTCAGCGCAGGCAAGGTGTCGACATCTCTTTGCCGGAGCCGCAGCAGTCTCAAGGAAAGCCTTGAGAAATTGGGCTACTAAAAAGCAGGGACTTGGCAAATGGCTTTGCCAGTGCCACCTGAAAAAATAAACCACCGTGTTACAGCAGGTACATAAAATGAGAGAAAAAGAATTATTAAATGCTATGAGCGAAATTAAAGAAGAATACATTGAGGACGCAGACCTCGCAAGCTGCAAGCAGGAAAACGAATTTAAAAAGGTCTCCGGCAAGAAGCCATTTAACTGGAAAGTTTGGGGCGCATCAATCGCAGCAGTTTGCGCGCTTTGCATAGGCGTTGGCGCGCTCGGAAGCAATATGTTCAGAGCAGGTTCATCAAAAGCCGATACTGTTGAAGCTCCGGCCGCTATGGCGGAAGCGGAAGAGTATTACTATGACAACGGCTACGGAATAAATAGCAGTAGCTCGACTAAGGGCGAAGCCTACTACGCTACGGATGAGGCCGCAGAATATTCAAAGGAAATTGAAAACTCCGGAAGCAGCGTTGCAAACCAGGTTAAGGCAGAAACAAAGCTCATCAAGAGAGCACATGTATATCTGCAGACCCTGGAGTTCGACAAATCAGAAGAAGCTCTGAGGGCTCTGGTAGAATCTGTCGGCGGATACTTCGAATCATCCAATGTCGAAAACGGCGGCTACTACTCGGATGGCTATTGGAAGAATGGTTACTACACGGTTCGCGTGCCGGCTGACAAGTACGACGAGTTCCTCGAATCCGTTGGTGACAGCTGCCATGTTTCATCAATCAGCGAGAGCGTTGAGGACATCGGCGAGCAGTACTTTGACACCGAGACAAGGCTCAAGACCCTGCGCACAAAGTATGACAGATTGCAGGAGCTCCTCGCAAAGGCAAGCGATCTAAGCGACATCATCGCTCTGGAATCCGAAATATCCAATACAGAATACCAGATCGATTCGTACACGAGCACGCTCAACAGATATGATTCGCTCGTTGGCTATGCGACAATCGAGATTTCGCTTGAATCTGTTTACCGCGTTGACGACGGCGTTTCGCAGAACAATTCCTATTTCGCAAGACTTTGGAGAAGCCTCAAGAATGGCCTCGTCAACTTTGTTGACAGCGTTGGCGATATCATCAGCTGGGCCGCATACAATCTCGTTGGCATCATCATCGTTGTTGTCGCAATCGTCATCATCAGAAAGAATCACCTTCTCAGAAAGCTCGGCGCTGCTATCGGCGGGCTGTTCAGGAAGAAGGATCAGTAAGGACATCATTTAAATGCTATTTAGTCGTACGACAGCATATTGGCTGAACGACAGCATATTGGTTTTACGCCGGAGCGCCCGCGCTCCGGTTTTTTGATACTTTAATGCATTTTTCAGTCTCTTTTTTCTGAGGCTGGCTGGGATAAAAGTACTAACATCGTTCCCCAGCCTCTATTTTTCTGAGGCTGGCTGGGATAATGGTACTATGCCTTTTTACCAGCACATTGTGTTTAGAGGACTGGCTGGGGAACGCTATATTAAGGCTAATTCCAGCACAAGTATTACTGCTTGATGGCTGGAAAAGAAGAGGTGGTTCAATATCCCAGCCAAAACATCTTTGATGCTGTGCTGGAAAATACAACATGATGATGATTTCCAGCCAAATTAAGATTTATGTGTGCTGGGATTATAGCCGTTATCGCATATACCAGCCATAAAAGAAAACAAGTGAGCTGGAATAAATGGTGTAATGGCGTAATCCAGGCTAGCTGTTAAGTTAAAGCCCGGCACCTTAACAGTTTTGTCTTGATTGTTGCTTACTGTTTTACAGACAAGCGTAAAAATGTGCTAAGTGTTATGATCCCATGCAAAATCATAACAGCGCGGGTGGTTATGTAGGCAGCAGTAATATGGTATAATGGGGATGGAGGTATTTAGTATGAAAGAGATTCTTATTGGCGCAAAGGGACGCGTGGAAGTAGTTGTTGACGAGACTAATGTTGCAACTCTTTGCGATCCGAGCTGCCCGAAGGTGTTCAGCACCCCAAAATTAGTAGAGCTTATTGAAAGCGCGGGCATTAAGGCTCTGTCTCCTTATTATGATCATGACGAGCTGAGCGTTGGCGTAACGGTTGAGATCAAGCACATGGCGTCAACTAAACCTGGCAAAAAAGTTTATGCGGAGGTTGAGGTCGCAGAGGTCAAGGGCATCATGGTTACACTCAATGTCACGGCCTTCGACGAGGACCAACAAAT
>DCHA01000008.1 GCA_002315535.1 Firmicutes bacterium UBA1764
GAGGTCCAAGAAGTGGATATTCATCATATGGACCCGGAATATATATTTCATCAACATACATTCCCGGAACCTTTATTTCGTCTATTGAGATTTCTTCGAAATCGCAATAAAGATCTGTCTGAACTATTGAGAGTGGTGCGGACATAGCAATGCTTGAATGAGAGGTTTCGCCTGTGCCGTGGTATGCGAGATTTCCCATCGGGTCGCATCTTCTGCATCTTGAGATTGCAATGTCAGGCTTGAATGATTTCTCAAGCAGATATGTAACACCATCAATGTCGATAGTCTGCTTTCCTTCAGCAACTACGGTGCCAACGCCTGTTCTTGTAAGAATTCCGCCAAGTCCTGCTCCGGCGCAGCGAATTCTTTCAGACCAGTTACCGATAGGGCAAAGCTCTACTTCGAGCTTTCCTTCGAGCATAAGCTTGGATGCAACAGGATTCATACCGATGTGTGTGGTAATCATCTTGTCAACACGTCCTGCTTCAAGTAGCTTGCTGTGGCCCATTCCCGGTTCGCAGCCATCCATGCAAATTAATGTCAGATGTTTAGCTTCGCTTTCATAAAGCATATCGATTAATTCCCATGGCATAAATGCTGCGGCAAGACCACCTATTGCAATGGTCTGGCCGTCTTTGAAATGGGACATGATATGTTCTTTTGATTTAATCTTATTTATCATCTCGGTCTCCTAATTAGAGCTTCTTGTGGAGCTTGAGGATATCGATAAGCATCTTGTCACGATACTTTGAGCATTCTGCGTTTGTGTGTCCGATGTAATCAGGGTATTCAGCCATCATCTTGTCGATGGATTCCTTAGCGATAGGACCATATTCTGCATTTGGCATATGTGTCCAGCTTGCCATATCAGCGAGCCATACATCTCCGCCGTTACCGAGCATGTTCATCATGCCAACGATTCCGCCAGGGTTACCAAGCTGCATAATCATGTTGTGGCCGAAGATTGCCCATCTGATTCCAGGACCGTATACAAGAGCCTTATCTGCATCTGCTGCGGAGCAAACTCCTCTCATGGTTAAATCCATCATTTCGCGGTATACAGCGAGCTGAAGTCTGTTTGCGATGAATCCCGGGCAAGCCTTGTTGAGAACTACAGGCTCCTTGTCGATTGACTTATAAAATTCAACTGCGAGATCAACATATGCTTTGTCTGTCTTTGCGCAGTATGAAATTTCTACGAGTGGAATGAGGTGAGGTGGGTTATAAGGATGTCCGCCTACAACTCTTTCAGGGTGAGCTGCTTCAGCAACGATATTATCGATTACAATGCCGGAGGAGGAGGTTGCGATAAGTGCATCAACCGGAGCAACTGCTTCGATGTTCTTCAGAGCTTCGAGCTTTGCTTCGATTCTTTCAGGACCGTTTTCCTGGATGAAGTCAGCGTCCTTGCATGCTTCTTCAAGGCTTGTTGTATAGTGAATTCTTGCCTGAACAGCAGGAAGCTCTTCTGCCTTGAGAGCGCCGTATTCAATAAGTGTTTGGAAGTTTGCATCAACGTGAGCCTTTGTTTTAGCAATTGAATCATCGTTGCGTCCGTAAGACCAAGTTTCAAGTCCCTTCATTGCGAAGAGTGTTACCCAGCTTCCGCCGATCATTCCGCCATAGATAGAAGCTACTTTTTTAAATTCAGATACTTTTTTCATTTTGAACCTCCAATAACTATTTAACTAATTCAAATATTCCAGCAGCGCCCATTCCGCCGCCAATGCACATTGTTACGAGACCATACTTAGCATTGTTATCCTGAAGATAATCAAGAACCTTGCATGTAAGGAAAGCTCCGGTGCAGCCGAGAGGGTGACCAAGTGCTAATGCTCCGCCGTAAGGGTTAACCTTCTTTGGATCCATCTTGAGCTCTCTGATGCATGGAATTGACTGTGCAGCGAATGCTTCATTGATTTCAATAACGTCCATGTCATCAACTGTGAGACCTGCTCTCTGCATAGCCTTTGGAACAGCGTAGATAGGACCAAGTCCCATTCTTGTTCCGTCGCAGCCTGCTACTGCGAAGCTTGCCATCTTTGCGATAGGCTTGATTCCGAGTTCTTCAGCCTTTGATTTTTCCATGAGAACTACGAAAGCGCATCCGTCAGATGTCTGTGAAGATGTAGCTGCTGTTACGCTTCCTCCGTTTTCTGCAGGAATGAAGCATGGCTTAAGAGTTGCAAGGGACTCGAGTGTTGTTCCCGGTCTGATTCCTTCATCTTCAGTTACTGTGATTTCGTTTCCGTCAGGTCCGATTACTGTTACAGGGATAATTGATGGAGCAAGCTTTCCTTCTGCCTGAGCCTTTGCAGCCTTAGCATTTGATTCAACTGCCATCTGGTCCATTTCCTGTCTTGTAAGGCCGTAGTCCTTAACTACGTTTTCTGCAGTGATTCCCATCGGAATGTATGCACCACGTTCATTCTGAACGAGCCATGGATCCATTACTTCGATTGGGTATGGAGCGAAGGTTCCTGTCATGTCTTCAACGCCTCCGGCAACAATTACATCTCCCTGGTTTGCAAGGATTGCATTGTTTGCTGTTGCGATTGCCTGAAGTCCGGATGAACAAAATCTGTTGAGGGTGTGTCCTGAAACAGAATCAGGAAGTCCTGCGCGAAGAACTACGTTTCTTGCGATGTTCATGGATGTGCCGTTGTGCTGAACTGCACAGCCCATGATAACGTCCTCAATCTGCTCCGGCTTAAGCTGTGGAACCTTAGCCAGCACACCATTAAGAACCTGCGCACAATATTCGATAGGGTGGGTCTTAGAAAAAGCCCCTTTTCTTGATTTACAAATGGCTGATCTGCCATATGCAACGATTACTACTTCTCTGCTCATTTATAGCCTCCTAGAGTATATTTAAAACTTATTTTTTTTAGCAGTATTTCTCAAAAATATTGTAGCATTATATATAGAAGCTTTATTATTACAGTTCGGTAAATTGATTCGTTTGTGTTATAACAGTATTTGTTGTGTAGAATAATCATTTAAAATGATATACAATATTAACATAATTAATTTGAAATAGTATTTACATGATTAGTTTTAGGTCATAGGAGGATATTATTATGGCAAAAACAATTATTACAGCAGCTCTTACAGGAGCAATTACACCAACCGGATTTGACGTTCCGGAAACTCCTCAGCAGATTGCAGATACAGCATATGAATGCTGGAAGGCTGGTGCTGCAGTTGTACATCTTCATATGAGAGATGACAATGGCTACGGCGTTATGGATCCTGTAAAGTTCTATGAAACAATTAAGCTTATCAGAGCTCACAAGGATTGTGATGTTATCATCAACTGCACATCATCCGGAGACAGCAGAGTATCTGATGACTCCCCTTACGGAAATGCTATGAGACAGCTTCACCACAAGAATGTTCCCGGAATCGAAATGGGTACATTTGATGCTGGTACATTTAACTGGGGAATCCCTGGAGGAATCTTCTCCAATTCTCCAAACTTCCTTATCACACTTTCCAAGATTTATCAGGAAAAGGGTATCAAGCCTGAATTCGAAGTATTTGATATGGGTATGATCAGAGCCGTATCAGTATACTGGAAGAAGGGCTTCGTTCAGGCTCCGCTTCACTTCCAGCTTTGCCTTGGCGTAGTTGGTGGTCTTGCTGCAAGCCCACAGGACGTTCAGGATATGCTTCAGTACATTCATAACCTCCAGCTTACTGGCGATCTTCCAAAGGAAATCACAGTATCCGGATTTGGTATCGGTAAGGGTCACCTTCCAGTACTTGCTGCTATGCTTGCTAATGACGGACATGTTCGTGTTGGTATGGAAGACAACGTAGTATTTGGCTACGACAAGAACGGTGAAAAGATTATGGCTAACAACAAGATGCTTGTTGAACGTGCTGTAAACATCGTTAAAGCATACGGAAATGAAGTGGCAAGCTCTGCAGAAGCTCGCGAAATGCTTGGACTTAAGCCACTTGATCACGAAGCAGTATGCAAGGCTCTTGATGAAGTTACTGTTGATCAGCTTAACGCTGCAAAGCAGGGCGCTCGTGATGAATTTGGTTCAACATATTTTGAAGCAAAGGCAATGGGCAAATAATTATTTAGATTTCCTCTCAAATAATTTATAATAACCAAATAAATAAGGTTCACATCAATTGATGTGAACCTTATTTGTTTGGGAATGGAAAGTGGATTTATTAGCCTGTGCAAACAAGTCCGCCATCCGGGAAGATGGTTGTTCCTGTTACCATGTCAGAAGCTGCTGATGCAAGGAAGAGTGCAGGTCCTACAACGTCGATTTCGCGACCGATTCTCATTGCAGGAAGATCCTTTGCAATTCCGTCTCTTGTTGCTTCGTCTGGAGGGAGAAGTCCTACCATCATCGGGGTGTATGTGATTGTAGGTCCAATGGAGTTAACCTGAATGTTTGGTCTCAGGTCAGAAGCAAGAGCCTTTGTCATCATTTCGATAGCTCCCTTTGTTGTGTTATATGGAACGTTACCCATTCCGCCGTTACGTACAGCAACTACTGAACGAACTGAGCCGAATGTGATAATCTTTCCGTAGCCCTGGTTAGCGCTTGGCTGACCTGGCTGATATGTTGCAGGATCAACCTTTTCACCTTCAACATTGTTGTCCTTCATCCAGTTTCCGAAGTACTTGCAGCAATACATTACGGAAGTAATGTTTGTGTTAAGAATCTGGTTCCAAACTGCTGAATCGATTTCCCATGAATACATCTTCTTGTTGTATCCCTGAGCGCATACAAGAATGTCGCATCCGCCGAGACCGTCTGCACTTACTGCATAATCTCTGAACTTGATAACGTCTTCTTCCTTTGTTGCATCGCAAGCAAAGTACTTAACCTTTACGCCTGCAGCAGCCTTAGCCTGAATCTTAGCCTGTGCTTCTTTAAGAGCGTCTTCTCTTCTTGAAGAAATGATAACGTCTGCGCCGTTTGCAGCGTATGCTTCAGCGATGATTTCACCAAATCCGCCTGCTCCGCCTACGATAACAGCTTTCTTTCCACTGATATCGAAAATCTTTGTGTATTCGCCTGTATATACCTTTGGCATTTTAATATCTCCTTATTACTAAAAATTAAAAATAATTTTTTATTGTCAATTATTTTGCCTGTGGAGGGAGAAGGGCAACAAGCATCTGTGTTACTGTGTTTCCAGTGTTTGTTACTGACTTAGCTGTGCCTCCGCCGCAGTGATAGCTGTCACCCTTTTTGAGGACTGTTTCAACGCCATCATCTGTCTTGAGTGTCATTTCACCTTCAAGAATGTAGTAAATGCTTTCAAGTGGGTTGCCGCCGAATTCTGTGCCGCCGCCCGGCTGGAAATATGTTATTCCCATAATCATTTTTCCATCGTTAACTTCCTGTGGATCATGAAGACGTGTAGGTTCGCAATTGATGTGACCAGGTGCTTCGTAGGAATATACGCTGCTGCCTTCAGTTCCTTTTGCTCTTTGGATTTTGTAGCTCATAGCTTTTTTCCTTTCTATATTATTAATAATAAATTGAGAAGTCATAAATGACTTGAAAATACTTGTGCTATTGATTTTTCGGTGATTCTCTTTTATAATAAGCGTATGTATATAGAGAGAATAAACGAATTTATTGTATTAAGCAAGGTTCTTAACTACAGCAAAGCTGCAGATATGCTTTTCATCTCTCAGCCGGCTCTCAGTAAACACATTCATGAATTGGAGGTTTCGCTTGGTGTGGATCTCTTCGAGCGTAATACGCATAAAATGCGCCTTACCCCAATCGGAGAAATTTTTTACGATGAAGCTGTTGGCATAGTTAAGAAATACAATCATGCATTAGCTGCCATTGAAAAATATATTAATGACAGCCCCAAGCATCTGTCTCTTGGGTTCCTTGGTGCCGCAACTCAGAATTTCTTATCTAAGTTTATTATCGATTTTAATTCAAACCATCCTGATATCAGTATCTCCTTTTCTACCGATAAAATGGATGAGCTTGCATACCGCATCATGGAAGATGAACTGGATGTTGCCATGGTAACAATTATCGATGATAAGCTGTCAACCGAAATTCAGTATCGGCATATACAGGACAGTAAACTGTATGTAATTTGTCATCCTGATAGTCCGATTGCGTCACTCGATACCGTTAGTATGGCTGACATTGCGGAGTATCCTATGATTGACTTTAATAGGAAAAATCTTCCGTATAACTGGGCTTTTAACAGACACCTTTTTGAAATGGCAAATGTTACACCAAAGGCTGTAGTAGATGTTGATCATATTGATACTTCACTTTTACATTTAAGTACCAATAAGGGTTTCTTTTTAGCCCCCATGTATCTATTGCACATTTTCCCAAACGAATTTGTTAAAAAACCGGTTAGTGATTCTTTCGCATCAGTTCCACTCAACTTGATTTGGAAGAAATCCAATCATAATCCGTTAGTCGAAGTATTTGTAAATGAATTTACTGCTTTCTTGAAGAAGAATCACAAACCATATTAAATGGTTTGTGATTCTTTTTTATTGTATTTAAGAGGATTTTATTATTTCTTCCAAGGTTCTGGTCTGTAAGGCTTAACTTCCTTATCTGCATAAGGGGACTTCTTGCCTTCTTCGTCAAGCTTCTTCCACCAGTTAGCAGCATTCTTTGGATAGTTGTTCCAGGAATCATATGTCTGTGGAGCTCTCATATCCTTTGTGTCATATCTGTAGTCGTTGCATCTTGAGATGAACTTTTCATCCTGCTGACCGGAGTTTTCATCGCCAAGTGTACCGCCAGCGATAGAAAGGAGAGAACCGTACTGTTCAGATACTGTATGGAGCTTGAAGTCTTCCATCATAACCTTTCTGAGAGGTCTCTTCATGAGG
>DCHA01000073.1 GCA_002315535.1 Firmicutes bacterium UBA1764
GTGCGTTTACTTATTCAATTTACGTTTCCATTTATATATCATGGAAACAGTCAGTTCTTATTGAGCTGACTATTATTTAGATTATACTGGCTTGCTGGAAGCGATTTCCACCTGTGCAAGCCACTTTGATTTTTATTTGGCTCGCTGGAAGAGTTTTCCCTCTGTGCGAGCTATTTTGGATTTTATTTGGCTCGCTGTGGGCACTTTTCTTCCATGCGAGCCATTTTGAATTTTATTTGGCTTGCTGAGAGGGTTTCCCTTCTGTGCGAGCCATTTTGTTTTTTATTTGGCTCGCTGGGATAGTTTTTCCTCTGTGCGAGCCATTTTGATTTTTATTTGGCTCGCTGAGAGCACTTTTCTTCTATGCGAGCCACTCTTGAGTACCTTGCGGGCTTATGGGCCCGCAAGGGGGCTGTCTAGCCAAGTCCGGCCGGATTATAGCTGGTGCTTTGGCCTAAACTGACGGCCAGCACCAGCCCGGCCGCCTTGGGACAGCCCCGCCCTTATGTCACATTTTATCTTTTTATTAAGGTATATATTAAGCCATCCTTACTTGCCCTTTTCAAATCAAGAAAGATGAGCACAGCGAATCTTTCTTCCCCTGCGAGGCAAAGCCGAGTACCTGCCCCAAAGGCTGGGGTGGCGCGCCCTCGCGCCGGGGTTTGATAATCGGCGAAGCGGCGGAGCGCGAGCCGAACATAATGCGAAAAACAGTAGTGCGTAGTCCGGGCCGGAGGCCACGGGAACGGAGCACTACTGTTTTTGTCATTTGAAGTATCAGTTGCATGTCAAGCAGACCTGTCCCCAATAACACACGGTGACACACATTCGATACGAGATCTATCTATAATCATATATTAAAGAAAAAGCGTGTCCGAAGACACTGTTTAGGGGAGTGCCTAGGCGATTAGCGTGAAAATTAAAAGCGAGTCCGAAGACTCGCTTTTGTGTTAACCTAGTATTTCTTTGTCTGATACGTGTCCGCCGACCTCGTTGAACTTGTGAAGCAGTTCTTCGACTGTCAGCTTCTTCTTTTCCTCGCCTCTAACATCAAAGATTACGCTGCCCGCATGCATCATGATAAGTCTGTTACCATAATCGATTGCGTTCTGCATGTTATGCGTAACCATCAAGGTTGTCAGCTTATTTTCCTCAACGATCTTTGCGGAAAGATCAAGAACTGTTGCGGCAGTCTTTGGGTCAAGAGCCGCGGTGTGCTCGTCCAAAAGAAGAATCTTTGGCTTCTTTATGGTTGCCATGAGAAGAGTGATAGCCTGGCGCTGGCCTCCGGAAAGAAGACCTACCTTTGTATCAAGTCTGTCCTCGAGCCCAAGTCCGAGTCGTGCGAGCTGCTCTTTGATAAGCTGAAGCTCGGTGCCTCTCGGCATACCCCATTTAAGTGAGTGCTTGTTTCCTCTTCTGAAAGCGAGCGCAAGGTTTTCGGAAATCCACATATTCGGAGCGGTTCCCATCATCGGGTCCTGGAATACTCTTCCGATATAGCTTGCCTTGTCAACCTCGGACATATAGGTAATATCCTTGTCGTCCAGAGTGATTCTGCCTCCGTCCGGAAGATAGGTTCCGGAGAGAAGATTCAGCATGGTTGATTTGCCGGCTCCGTTAGAGCCGATTATTGTGATAAAATCTCTGTCCTCAACTGTGAGGTTAAGGTCTGTGAAGATTTTCTTTTCGTTTACTGTGCCTGTGAAGAAGGCTTTGCGAAGATGTTCTATTTTAAGCATTTCCACTGTCCTCCATTTCATAAGCTTTGCGCTGCTTTGCGAACATAGCCCTGTCCTTCCAAACCGGAAGTGCAAGAGCGATAGCAACGATAAGTGCGGTAATAATCTTAAGGTCTGTTGCCTTCATCCATGGCAGTGTGAGTGCGCATGCAATGATGGTTCTGTAAATAATTGCACCGAGTGTAATTGCAGTCATCTTGAAGGCAAAATTCTGTTCCTTGTGAATAAAGAGAACTTCACCGATGATTACGGATGCAAGTCCGATTACGATGGTGCCCTGGCCCATATTAACGAGGGCTGAGCCGTAGTCAAACTGTGCGATAAGGCTTCCTGAAAGAGCAACAAGTCCGTTGGAAAGCATCAGGCACAAAACTATCATTCTGTCAGTGTTGATACCCATTGCTCTGGCCATATTCATATTGCTGCCTGTGGCACGAACTGCGCATCCAAGCTCGGTTCCAAAGAATATATAAAGAAGGATAATTATTAAAGCGCAAATCAGCACGCCGACTATGATGGACATTGTGTTTGACTTTACGCCGCCGCCAAGGAGCCCTGAGATAACTGTCTTAAGGGACTTGCCTGCGATGGCAACAGTCGCCTTGTCTCCCATGATTCTGATGTTAACCGAGTAGAGTGCAATCTGGGTCAAAATTCCCGCGAGAATTGCAGGGATCTTGAACTTGGTGTGGAGTATACCTGTTACCGCTCCGGCAACACATCCGCAAATAAAGCAGACCAGCATTGCTAGGAAGGGGTTAACGCCCTTGTTAATTAGGACGACTGTTACTGCGGCACCGAGTGGAAAGCTGCCTTCAACTGTAAGGTCGGCGATTTCGAGGATTCTGAATGTCAGGAAAACCCCGAGCGTTAGAATGGCCCACAGGAGGCCCTGCGCGACGCCTGATTGGATTGTTGCTAAACTCATTTTCTTTCTTCTTTCAAATTAATATATAACTGCTTTGTCAAGGACTGACTGTGGCACTTCAAGGCCGATTGCGTCAAGGCTTGCCTGGTTAAGTGCTGTGATGCAGTCCTCTGTCTGGTACTGAATTGGCATCTTTGCGATTGTTGCAAGAGGATCAGCTGATTTGAGGACCTCTATTGCCATCTTTGCTGTCTGCTGTCCAAGCTTGTAGTAGTCGATTCCGTAGGTTGCTGTTCCGCCTGCCTGGCACATGCCCGGCTCGCCTACAACTACAGGAAGTCCGCATTCATTTGCTGCGGCTGCAACAAGTGTCATGGAATCTGCCAGAGTGTTGTCTGTCGGGATGTAGATTGCGTCTACCTGCCCCTTGAGGGATTCAACAGCTGACTTAGCTTCGTCAACTGCGGAGATTGTCTTCTGAACGCAGGTCATTCCGAGCTTTTCGATCTGAGCCTTTGCAAGCTCGTACTGAACTGCTGAGTTGGACTCAGATGAACAGTAGAATACTGCAACTTTTTGTGCAGATGGAATCATTTCCTTAATAAGGTCGACCTGCTCTGCAACAGGGTTCATATCGGATGTTCCGGAAATGTTTGCGCCCGGAGCGTCATTGCTTGCTACAAGTCCGCTTGCTACAGGATCTGTTACTGCGCTGAAGAGTACAGGGATGTCGCTTGTCTTTTCCTTGATACAGGATACTGACGGTGTTGCGATTGCGTAGATGAGATCGCATCCGTTATTGATAAGTGTATCTGCGATTGTCGGGCAGTTTGCTGTATCTGCTGCGGCGGAGAGGTAGATTATTTCGAAGTCTGTTCCCTCTACCATTCCGGCATCCTTAAGGCCCTGTACGAAGCCGTCGTATACGTTGATGAGTGCGGTGAATTCACCGAACTGCATTACGCCGATTTTATATGTTGCGCTGCCTGTCTGTGGTGCTGATGACTGACCATTCTGGTCACCACATGCTGCAAGGCTAAGAATCATTGCCAGAGCAAGAATAATTGTAATAAGCTTTTTCATTTTATTTCTCCTTAACTTTATATCGAACCACTGATTATGTGGGCTTTCTGCAATAAAAAACCCACCGATTTAACATTTTAACGGTGGGTCGTAATGAACATTTTTCAAACTAAAAGATTAGCCGAGCGAAGTACAACAACGATCCACCTGCGTAAAAAAGAATGTAAAGTTAAAGCTAAAGCTGAACTTTGTGCAGTTTCTCATTTTGTACTTTTCTCCTTTCCTCATTTAGTAATATGCATATACATTAGCACCATGATCCGATAAAGTAAAGAGTTTTATTCAATTTTTTGCTTTTATTTTCTTGTCTAATATCGTGAAACTAGCCGGAGCGATGAAGGCTCCGGCCGTCAAATTCTCTATTTAGTAAACAATTGCTCTGTCAAGGATTGCCTGTGGAACGTCAAGTCCGAGAGCATCAATGCTTGCCTGGTTGATTGCTGTTACGCAGTCTTCTGTCTGGTACTGAACCGGCATCTTTGCGATTGCTGCGAGCGGGTCAGCGGCATTGAGAACCTCGATAGCCATCTTAGCTGTCTGCTGACCGAGCTTGAAGTAATCGATTCCGAAGGTTGCTGTTGCGCCGTTTTGAACCATGCCCGGCTCGCCGCATACGATTGGGATACCGCTTTCATCAGCAGCTGCGGCAACGAGTGTCATGGAGTCGGACAGTGTGTTGTCTGTCGGAACGTAGATTGCGTCAACCTGGCCCTTGAGGGATTCGATTGCGGACTTAGCTTCGTCGATTGCGGAGATTGTCTTCTGAACGCAGGTCATGCCGAGCTTTTCGATCTGTGCCTTTGCGAGCTCGAACTGTACTGCGGAGTTGGACTCGGATGAGCAGTAGAATACTGCAACTGTCTTTGCATCAGGAAGCATTTCCTTTAAGAGGTCGATCTGTTCTGCTACAGGGTTCATATCGGATGTTCCGGAGATGTTTGCTCCCGGAGCGTCATTGCTTGCTACAAGTCCGCTAGCCTGTGGATCTGTTACTGCACTGAAGAGTACAGGGATTTCTGTTGTCTTTTCCTTAATGCAGGATACTGACGGGGTTGCGATTGCGTAGATGAGGTCGCAGCCGTCGTTGATGAGTGTGTCTGCGATTGTCGGGCAGTTTGCTGTATCTGCTGCGGCTGAGAGGTAGATGATTTCAAAGTCTGTTCCCTCTACCATTCCGCCATCCTTAAGGCCCTGAACGAAGCCGTCGTATGCGTTTACGAGTGCTGTGAATTCGCCGAACTGCATAACGCCAATTTTAAGCTTTGCGCTGTCTGTCTGTGTATTTGCTGCGGGTTCTGCCTTTTCGCCGCATGCGGCAAAGCAGAATATCATAGCCAGTGCTAATATGATTGCTAATAACTTTTTCATTTTATTTTCTCCTTTTTAATTTGTAATGAGCCACTTATTTAGGTAGGCTTTACAAATATAAAACCCACCGGTTTTTAACGGTGGGTCGCAATGAACATTTTCTAAACTAAAAGATTAGTCGAGCGAAGTACAACAACGATCCACCTGTGCGTAGCAATAATAGTAATAATACTTTCTTGAGTTTGTCATTATGTACTTTTACTCCTTTCCTTTTAACATTACATACACTTTAGCACATGTATGTGATAAAGTAAAGTACTTTTTTTAA
The DNA here is from genome assembly GCA_002315535.1 of Firmicutes bacterium UBA1764. Classification (GTDB taxonomy): domain Bacteria; phylum Bacillota; class Clostridia; order Peptostreptococcales; family Anaerovoracaceae; genus UBA1764. Next base: position 5,330 of record DCHA01000073.1, read on the forward strand.
CTTTTTTCATAAAAAAACCACGCACATAAAAGTGCGTGGTGTAAATGCAAAATGCGATTAAAGGATGTTTACGTAACCCTTGATCTTTGCGCCCGGCTCGATTGCAAGACCTGTAGCTGTGATGTCGCCTTCGATAACAGCTGTCTTGGAAATGCCTACGTTGCCGCTTGCGTTGATGTTGCCAACGATTCTGCCCATAACGGAAATGTTCTTGCAGGAAATGTCCCCTCTGAACTCTGTGTTGTCCTTGATGGAAACAGATTCTCTAACCTTGAGCATCGGAGTGCTTGCAACTGCGCTCTCGAGAACGATGTTGTTACATTCAACAGGTCCGAGGATTTCGCCGATGAGCATCAGGTTACCGGCGCATGTTACAGCGCCCTCAACCACACCTGCAACTGCGAGGTGTCCGCCTGTTCTTACGCTGCCGTGTACTGTTGTACCCTGAGCGATAACACCCATTTCGTCGTTGAAGAGCTTAGCTTCAGCTGCCGGAGCAGGTGTAGGATTATATGTTG
>DCHA01000043.1:0-6156 GCA_002315535.1 Firmicutes bacterium UBA1764
ATGATTGGCATGATAATATCATTTACAAGAGAATTTACGATGCCTGTGAAAGCGGAGCCAACTACTACGCCGACAGCCATGTCAAGAACATTACCCTTTGAAATAAAGGTCTTAAATTCATTAATTAATTTACCCATAATAAATCTCCTTTTTCGAACTGAAATTTGAATTAATTATAGCATAAAAGCTATGCTCAGGGCAAAATTGAGGGGCAAAAATATGGTATAATATTATGTTAAATATTACAGAATTAAGAGGATAAAATGAAAGACTATAAGAAGCTTCAAAACGGATCAGATATCAGAGGCGTTGCACTTGAAGGCGTAGAAGGCGAAAGTGTTAATTTAACAGAGCTTGCGGCTTCTGACCTTGCGGCCGGCTTTGCGCTCTGGCTTTCAAAGCAGTGCGGCAGGGATACTGCAAAGCTTAGTATTGCAGTTGGTACAGATTCAAGACTTTCCGCAGGAATGATACTTGATGCCTGCACCTCAGCCTTGTCATCATTCGGGGTAAGCGTTCTTGACTGCGGCATGGCTTCAACTCCGGCAATGTTTATGGCAACGCAATTCCCTGAAACCAATTGCGATGGCGGCATAATGATTACCGCAAGCCATCTGCCGTTTAACAGGAATGGTCTTAAATTCTTTACAAAGAAATCCGGACTTGAAAAGGCAGACATCAAGGCTCTTATTGAAATCGCCGAAGGTCTCAATACTAAATACGAAAAACAAGCTGCAAATATAAAGCAGTTCAATCTGATCGAGCTTTACAGTGCTCATATCAGAAATATAATCACAAAGGCACTTGGCGTTGATAAGCCGCTTACCGGTCTTCACGTGGTCGTTGATGCAGGAAACGGCGCAGGCGGATTTTTCGCGACTGATGTGCTTGAAAAGCTTGGTGCAGACATCAGCGGATCTCAGTTCCTTGAGCCTGACGGCAGTTTTCCAAATCATCAGCCTAATCCTGAAAACAAGGCTGCAATGGACAGCATTTCAAAGGCTGTAATTGACGCAAAGGCAGACCTTGGAATTATATTTGATACAGACGTTGATCGCTCCGCTGCTGTTGACAGCCAGGGACGTGAAATCGCAAGAAACGGAATTGTAGCTCTTGCGGCAAGTCTGATTGCAGAAAGCTTCCCCGGAAGCACTGTTGTTACAGACAGCATCACAAGCACCCAGCTTGCAAGCTTTATCAACGATAGACTCAAAATGAAGCATTTCAGATTCCAGAGGGGATACAGAAATGTAATAAATAAAGGAATGGAGATTGCTGATTGTCACCTTGCAATTGAAACCTCCGGACATGCCGCAATAAAAGAGAACTACTGGCTTGATGATGGGGCCTACCTTTCAACTCTGATTGTTATAAAGGCAATGGAGTTAAAGAAGAAAGGCAAGTTCATTGACTCTATGATTGAGGATTTGGAGGAGCCTCTCGAGGCAAAGGAAATCAGAATCAAGGTTACGGCTGATGACTTCCAAAGCTATGGACAGCAGGTTCTTGATGAATTCACGCTCGAGGATGATTGGAGCTTTGAAACTCCGAATTTCGAGGGTATCAGAGTTAATACGCAAGATGGATGGTTCCTGCTTAGAAAGTCTCTCCATGACCCGATTTTGCCGCTTAATATTGAATCTGATAATGAGGGTGGCGTAGCGCGCATGGAAAACAAGATTAGGGAAAAGCTCGCAAAGTATAGTTGTTTGGATTTTTAAAATATGGCGTTTACACATTTACACGTACATACTGAATATTCTCTTCTCGACGGAGCTTGCAGAATTGATAAGCTTCTTGATAAGGTTGCCGCACTTGGCATGACGTCCTGCGCAATTACTGACCACGGCGTAATGTATGGTGCTGTTCAATTCTATGAGCAGGCAAAAAAGCGCGGGATAAAGCCTATTATCGGCTGCGAGGTTTACACCGCCAAGAGAACAAGATTTGACCGCGATGGCGTTAAGGATAAAAAATCAGGCCATCTGATTTTGCTTGCGAAAAATACAGAAGGTTATCATAACCTTATTAAGATAGTATCCGAGGCATACAGAGACGGTTATTACTACAAGCCTCGTGTCGACCACGAGCTGCTTGCCAAGTATAACAAGGGTATCATTTGTCTTTCAGCCTGCATTGCGGGCAAGGTCCAGAGCGCAATTTTGCGTGATGATTATGAGGCCGCAAAGCAGGAGGCTCTTTGGCTGGATAATAACTTCGGCCACGGGAACTTCTTTCTTGAAATGCAGGATCAGGGCCTCGAAGAGGAAATCAAAATCAATATCGGACTTAAGAAGCTTTCAAAGGAGCTTGATATTGATCTCGTTGCGACAAACGATGTTCACTATCTTAACCAGGAGGATGCCGAAGCGCATGACATCCTGCTTTGCATAGGAACAAAGAACAACTATTCCGATGTGGACAGAATGCGTTTTCCAAACGACCAATTCTATTTCAAGTCAGAGGATGAAATGCGCAAAATCTTTGCCGACTGTCCCGAGGCTCTTGATAATACTCAAAAGGTCGTTGATATGGTTGACTTTGATTTCGAGTTTGGTAATTACCATATTCCAAAATCACAGCTGCCGGAAGGCCTTACTGAAAATCAGTACTTTGAAAAGATTTGCAGAGAAGGTCTTATCAAGCGCTACGGCGAAAATCACGACCCTGCTTTGGACGAGCGCCTTGAATACGAGCTTGAGACCATCGAGCAGCTTGGCTATGTAGGATACTTTCTGATTGTTTGGGAATATATCAATTGGGCAAAGACTCACGGCATTTCTGTTGGCCCCGGAAGAGGCTCTGCCGCAGGCTCTATTGCCGCATACTCAATGACAATTACAGACATCGATCCAATTCGTTTTGGACTCATTTTCGAAAGATTCTTAAACAAAGAACGTGTATCGATGCCTGATATAGACGTCGACTTCTGCATTGAGCACAGAGGCGACGTTCTTCAGCACGTAAAGGATCTCTACGGAGAGCATAACGTTGCGCAGATATCAACCTTCGGAACACTGAAGGCTCGCGCTGTATTTAAGGATGTAGCGAGAGTTCTTGAGATGCCGTACCAGCGCTCCTTGGACGTTGCAAAGATGATTCCGGAGGATTTAAAGATTACTCTGGACAAGGCTCTGGAGCAAAGTCCTGATTTTAAAGAGGCATATGACACAGACCCTATAGTCAGAAGAACTGTAGATGTCGGCAGAACTCTTGAAGGACTTGCGCGTCATTCTTCGACTCACGCCGCAGGCGTTGTGATTGCTCCGGCTCCTGTTGATGACTTCGTTCCGCTTGTTAAGACAACAGGAAAGGGCGGCGAGGAAGGCGGAATGGCGACTCAGTTCACGATGACAGAAATCGAGCATCTGGGCCTTCTTAAGATGGACTTCCTCGGTCTTCGAAATCTGACATCAATGGATGAGTGCCTTAAGCTCATTAAAAAAGCCTATGGTCATGATATCGATCTTCTTCATATCGACTACGATGAACCTGAAGTATATAAGCTGATTGCAAGCGGAAATACGGTTGGTATATTCCAGCTTGAATCCGGAGGTATGACAAAGTTCATGACCGACCTTGGTCCGACCTGCCTTGAAGACCTTACCGCCGGCATTTCTCTTTACAGACCGGGTCCGATGGATTCTATTCCGACCTATGTAAAGTGCAAAAAGAATCCGAACGAAATTAAATATGTAACTCCACAGCTTGAGGAAATCCTTGCCCCGACCTATGGCTGCATCGTATACCAAGAGCAGGTTATGGATATCGTAAGAAAGCTCGGTGGCTATTCATATGGCCGTGCCGATTTGGTTCGCCGTGCTATGTCTAAAAAGCATGCTGATGAAATGGAGAGAGAGCGTGCAGGCTTCCTTGATGGATGCAGAGAAAGAGGCATAACAGAAGAGGCTGCAAATACCATCTTTGATGAAATGACAAGCTTCGCTGCATATGCATTCAATAAATCTCATGCGGCCGCATACGCAACCGTTGCATATCAGACAGCTTGGCTAAAGCAGCATTATCCGGCAGAATTCCTCGCTTCGCTGATGACCTATCCTGCAGATAACAAGGCTGTTGCAATTCTTATCAGAAACGCTGCAGACATGGGCATTGAGACCTTACCTCCTGATGTGAATAAATCAGTCAGGAATTTCTCTACCGAGGATGGCAAAATCAGATACGGCCTTCTCGGTGTAAAGCATGTTGGTGAAGGAATTGTTGCTAATATTATCGAGGCTCGTGAAAAGAAGATGCCAAAGGACATCTTCGAGTTTGTCGAGGGGCTTGATGTTCACGCAATAAACAGAACAGCTCTGGAATGTCTTATTAAGGCCGGAGCTATGGACTGCTTCCCGGGCAACCGCGCACAAAAGCTTGCGGTTCTTACTGATCTTGTTGACAGCGTTCAGCATGAGGCAAGAAATACGCTTGATGGTCAGATGTCGCTGTTTGCCATGGCAGAAACCGCTGATGTGATGAAGATCGAAAGAAGCCTGCCACCCGCACAGGATTTCAGTCAAAAGGATCTTCTTGCACAGGAAAAGGAGCAGCTTGGTGTTTACATCACAGGACATCCCCTTCAGGAGGTTGCAGATAAAGTAAAGCGTGTTTCTGATTGCGATACCGAAAGGCTTACTGATGAGGACAGCTCATACAAACAGGGCCAGAGCGTATCAATAGCTGGAATAATTACCGCAACAAAAAAGATGATTACCAAGAAGGGCGACCAGATGGCCTTTGTTACTCTGGAAGACCTGTATGGTGATATAGAAGTAATAGTATTCCCTAAGACCTTTAATAATTGTCGCGATTTCATCGTCGAGGATAATATCGTTGTCATAAAGGGCAAGCTTGATTTAAAAGATGAATCTCCTAAGATTCTTGCGGAAAGTCTTGAGCCATTAAGCGAGTACAAGGGCGGAGCCGCAAAACAGACTGCTCCCGCTAAGATGGTCAAGATCATCATCCCGAAGGAATTCAGCGATGAGGATGGATTAAAGGAATACAGAAAGCTGGCACGCGCACACAGAGGCGAGATGCCGGTTGCAATAATGTGTATGTCCACCGGTCACAAGTATAGAGTTGACTATGATCTCTGGGTTGAAAATACAGATGAATTCTTCGCCGAAGTAAAAGCAGTTTTCGGCGAAGGATGTATCAAGGATGAAGCCAGATAAAAAAGAGGCGATTAAGAATGGCAAAAAAACAATTTAAAACAGAATCCAAAAAGCTTTTGGATATGATGGTAAATTCCATCTACACAAACAAGGAAATATTCCTAAGAGAGCTTATCTCCAATGGCAGTGATGCTATTGATAAGAGATACTTTAAATCTCTTACCGATGAGAGCCTCAGGCTTAAGGATGGCGAATTCGAAATTCGCATCAAGCCAAATATGGATGAGAAGACTCTTGTTATCAGTGATAACGGATGCGGAATGACGAAGGATGAGCTTGAGGAAAACCTTGGTGTTATCGCAAAGAGCGGTTCATTTGATTTTAAGTCAAATGAGGAAAACAAAAATGAAAACATTGATGTTATAGGACAGTTTGGCGTTGGTTTTTATTCTGCCTTCATGGTTGCAGATAAGATTACCGTAACAAGTAAGGCTATCGGAAGCGATGAAGCTTTTGCATGGGAAAGCTCCGGCCCGGATGGATATACCATCAGCGAGGCTGAAAAGGAAGCTGCAGGTACGGAAATTGTTCTTCATATCAAGGATGATACTGAAGAAGAAAAATACAGTGAATTCCTTGAGGAATATAAGCTTAGATCATTAATAAAGAAATACAGCGACTATATTCGTTACCCGATTAAGATGATGGTCAGCAGCCGCAAACTTAAAGAGGGAAGCGACAGCGAATACGAAACCATACTTGAGGATGCGACAATAAACAGCATTACTCCGATTTGGAAGCGCAAGGGATCTGATGTAAAGGACGAGGATTACAACAACTTCTACAAGGATAAGTTCCACGATTTTGAGGATCCTATTAAGATGATTAAGCAGTCTGTTGAGGGCTCTGTAAGCTATGATGCGATGCTCTTTATCCCGGGGCATGCTCCGTTTAATTACTACACCAAGGAATACGAGAAGGGCCTTCAGCTTTACTCAAGCGGCGTAATGATTATGGATAAGTGCGCTGATTTGCT
>DCHA01000043.1:6240-10576 GCA_002315535.1 Firmicutes bacterium UBA1764
GACAGACAGCTTAAGGTTATTGCTAAAAATCTTGAGAATAAGATTGCCGCAAAGCTCAAGGAAACTATTGAAAAAGACAGAGAAAATTATACCAAGTTCTTTAAGTCCTTCGGGGCTCAGATAAAGTTTGGTATTTATCAGGACTACGGTATGCACAAGGATATTCTTCAGGACCTTCTTTTATTCGTATCCTCATTTGAGGGAAAAGAGACTAGTCTAAAGGAATATGTTCTTCGCATGAAGGATGGTCAGGATAAGATTTATTATGCCGCAGGAGACAGCGTTGAGCAGATTTCCATGCTTCCTCAGGTTGAGGCCGCAAAGGAGAAGGGCTATGAGGTTCTTTATCTTACAGAAGATGTAGATGAATTTGCACTGCAGATTCTCGGTGTTTACGAAGAAAAGACCTTTGCAAATGTTTGTGCAAGCGAGACTGATTTGACAAGTAAAGAGGATCAGGAAAGTTTAAAGACCGAAAATGAAAGCTCTAAGGATATGCTTGATTTTATTAAGGAATGTATTGGCTCCGGCATTGACAGAGTTCAGTTTACCGCTTCATTAAAGGATCATCCGGCATGCATTTCAAACGAGGGTGCACTTTCCGCTAATATGGAAAAGGCCTTAAATCAAATGCCTGGAATGGATGAAAAGGTTAAGGCAGAACTGGTTCTTGAAATCAACAAGGATCATGCTGTTGCATCAAAGCTCAAGGAGCTATATACAAGCGATAAGGATAAGCTGTGCAGATATGCAAAGGTGCTCTATGGTAATGCGAGACTCGTTAGCGGTCTTTCGCTTGAAAATCCGTCTGAATACAGCAAGCTTGTCAGTGAGATTATGTCGGAATAATGCTGACTGTATAGTATAATAGTCTGTGAAGGAGAGATGACATGGGCGGCGCAATCAGTAAATACGGAAAAAAGAATAGGGCTCCAAAGCCTACTCCAAAAAAGAGTAATACTGATAAGTTTATAGAGATGTTCTATATGCTTAGGAAAAATCTTAGGCGTGACATGGAAAATGCGGAGCTTGATGAACTGAGACAGTTTGTCGCAATGCAGTCGTTTGTATCTCATCCGGAAGAATTTGATGGTATTAAAGATATATACAGACTGGTCGGAACCGTTGATGTAGAGGCTGTTGATAAGGCATTTAAGACTCTGAATCACAACGAAATCGTTGAGCTCTTTAACTCAGATCTCAACGGCCCCAAGCTAAAGGAATTTGTTGCAAGCTATGAATGCTATTTAAGTCCGGAGGCTATTATTGAAAAGGAACAGGCCAAGGGTAAGGCTTCTACGGAGTTTTATGCTAAAAAGGCCAGAAGCCTGTATGTAAGACAGCAAAAGCTTCTGGGCGGAATGCTTGTAAACAGCGACAAGTATGTAAACAAAGATGATAAATTTGAGGTTCAAAGCCAAGAATATAAAGACAAAATAGATCTCTGCATCGCAAGAATGCTTGCGGCAAAAAACATTTCCGACGAATTGCTTTCCAAAGGTTCAATACTTGGAGTTGATCAGATGAAACTGATGGGCTCTAAGGGTTATATAGAGGATCGCGCAATCAAAATACTTGAATCCGAAGCGTTTAAGTCAATGGAGCCGATTCACAATCCTCAGATGATTCCGATAACATTCAGCGTTCTTGCAATAGGTGCTGAGCGAGTCTTTAATCCGGATGCGGCAATTACAGACAAGGCAAGTGAAAAATCTGAAACAGCAATAAGTGAGCTCGCCAAAGCAATGGTTGAGCTTGAAAAACTGATCGAAGAAGAGAAAGAATAGAGGTGCATCATGGAAAAAGAATATTTCATTAATCCGTTGATTAAATTCGCAGAGGAACTCCCCGCTTTTCAAGCAGAAGGTAAGTACGAGGAAGTTAAGGGAACCCCAGAGGAGTATGGATATGGCTTGGTTCAACGCCTTGTCAGCGAGGATGATGACACCTGTGATATCGAGTATTTCAGATGGCCTCAGAGCGATGCGGTATTTGAAGATTGCATTAAGCTTGATATTGATGGATATAACAACGGAACTGACGACATCATGCAGGTTAAGATGAATTATTTCAACGAACCAAATGATTCGGATTATACCTTTGTTACATTCCCTACACATCTTCGTGGCAAGGATTATCTGGTAGAGATTTGCTACTTTGCAGTAGGAAATGATTACCTCAGCTTTGAGCTTTTAAGTAAAACAAGAAAGTTCTATTTGAATAATTGTGGCCTTTCCATTATGCTCCCTTGCGTAGCAAAGGATACTCCAAAGACAAAAGTTCAGATAGAAGAAGACGGCATGATTTTCGGATCAAAGCAAATCGAAGACTGGCTGCCTGCTATTGAGATTTATACTTGGGAAAGAGACGGTGATTTTGACCACCTTCTCGAATATATTTCAAACCGATTCGATTTAAGAGAAGCAGTAAAAACCGATATAAAGCTTGCTTCAGGAGAAAGCATTCCGGGAATGAAGCTCCGCTACTACACAGATAAGAGCGAGGACTCAAAGAGTAATATTGAGTGGGTACTTGATCTTGGAGAGAGATATGCAAGCCTTCGCTTTGAATATGACAGAGATTTCGAATGTCAGGAGGCATACGCAAGAGCAATTCTTGCATCGCTAAAAACAGATAAAGAGCCTATAATCTTCTATCAGTATTTTGCAACTACTGACTTGGAAGATTTTAAAAAAAAAATCCTGAAAAAATTTAAAGAAACCGGACATGACAGAGATATAGAATTCCGCGTTTGGGTTTGCGACGATGATATTCCGTATAGGGACGGCGATATTTACACCTATGATGCATTTGCGATTAAGTTCCTGGTTGATAATGACTATATCAGAGAGCTTCCGGAAATAATCGATACATCCGATGTATTCCCATGGGTTCTTGATACGACAAAGGTTAACGGCAAAACTTATGGCTTCCCATGGATGCTGTGCTTTGATGCAGTAATTTCAAGAAAGAAGGATTATAAGCCGGTATATACAGATGCTGATTTACAGGATAATATAGTAATCCCGGTTGGCACCTATGCTCCGATATATTTCTATACAACATCGGCTTTAAGCTTGGAGCCTATGCCAACACCAAAGGATGTAGATGTTTACGATACAAAGGCTTTCCAATATCTAAAGAAAATTGCAAAGATTACCGGAAATGTTGAAAAGGCTGTATCGATGCATTATAAGGATCCTGAGACCCTTGAAGAATTTACAAGCGGAAGGAAGAAGTATATTGCACAATTCCCTGAAATCATCAATGTATTTCCTAAGGATGACTATGCAGTTAACCACATGGGCTTCATAAACACTGAGGGTGATGATACAAATCTCTATTATGTAGATTTCATCTCCATAGGCAAGAACGTGAAGGAAGAAAAGCTGCTTGACTGTCTCGACCTTGCAGAGATTCTTTGCTCTGAAGAATTTATTTATGATTTGTGCGCCCCTGAGGGAAAGCCTAACTATATGTGCCCGTCACATAAGGCTCTTTACCCGAGACTTGCAAAGCTTGACGAGATTTATAATAACTTCTTAGATATTGTAAGCGACCCTAATAATTCTGCAATACGCTTTAAAACTAATTTTTATGAGTTCCAGCCGGATATCACAGAGAGAGTATTTGCGGCGTATGATAGATTTATTGAGGAAGAAAAGAGTAAGTAATAAGATACAGCAGAGGGCCAAGAGCTTCTTAGTCCTCTGCTTTTATTAATTGTAGGTGTTTATATGAATTCAAAGGTGTCACTTGTCTTTTGCGACAGTTATGATGAGACAAAAGTATATGATGCGGTAAAAAGCGCTATTGAATATTTGGGCGGAATTGAAAGCTTTGTATCTAAGGATGAAAAGATACTTGTTAAGCCTAATTTTTTATATGCTTCGACTCCTGATAAATGTATTACAACGCATCCATCTGTTATTAAGGCAGTAAACAGGATTTTGACTGACGCAGGATACAGCTTCAAATGCGGGGACTCTCCGGCAAACGGGACCTGTGAGGCAGCTTTTGAAAAGCTTGGACTTGATAAATCGTGTATTGCGACAATGGACGCCGGAGTTCAAAAGGATCAGTTTTTCTTCGCCTCTGATGTACTTGAGGCAGATGCCATAATTGGTGTATGCAAGATGAAAACCCATGCCCTTGAAAGAATCACCGGTGCCGTAAAGAATATGTACGGACTAATCTGCGGAGGCAAGAAGGCACTTGGCCATGTAAGCTATCCAAGTGCATCAAGCTTTGCAAAAATGCTGGTTGATATTCACAAGGCTACGCCGCAGAGACTGCATATAATGGACGCCGTTGTTGCGATGGAGGGTAATGGCCC
>DCHA01000034.1 GCA_002315535.1 Firmicutes bacterium UBA1764
GCAAGCAACTGGTCAACCCAGTACTGCGAGTATCTCTATAACAGAGATATCATTAAGGGCTATCTTAAAAATGATGTCAGAACATATAAGCCGACCGCAAATATGACGCGCCAGGAATTTGCTGTTGTTATTACCTCGTGGTATGGCGCAAATCTTGATGACTATTCAGGGCTTACTCTAAACTTTAACGACAATGCTAAAATTGCAAGCTGGGCAGAGCCTGCTGTTAAGGCCGCTGTATCTCTTGGCATGATGAGCGGTAAATCCATTAACGGAAAGCTTAACTTCGACCCTGAGGGTCTTATCACCAGACAAGAGGTTATGGTTGTTATAGGCCGCATACTTGAAAGAGGATACAGCGCCGCAGATCTTTCCGTTTATAAAGACTGCAGCAGCGTTGCAAGCTGGGCAAAGCCTTATGTAGAGATTCTTGTAGGCCAGGGAATTATTAACGGATCAAATGGCAAGCTGATGCCTAATGCAAGCATAACCAGAGAAGCCGTAGCAAAGATAATTTACGAAATAGACTAATATGAGAATTTTATTTTTCGCTGCCGGAGGTGACATCGGCGGCGGCAAGACGCACATCTTAAATATCGCAAAGGAGCTTTCTAAGCGCAATGAGCTGCGCCTGGTTTGTTTTCGCATAGGAGAAATGTCAAGAGATGCAAAGACTCTTGGAATAGATACAGTTGCGATTGATGTTAAGGAAGGCTTTGGGGCAGCGAAGGCTCTGGCATTTAAAGAGGCTCAGGAATTCAAGCCTGATGTAATTCATTGCCATGGCTCAAAGGCTAATCTTATTGGCGTTCTTGTAAAAAGAGCTTTTGGACTCACCGTTATTACGACCGTTCACTCTGATCCGAAGCTTGACTATATGGCATCGTTTGCGAGAAGAATTAGCTACGGAACTCTTAATGCATACGCACTAAGGCATATGGATTATTATGTCGCTGTTGCGGCAAGAATGAAGGACCTGCTAATTGAGAGGGGCTTTGAGCCATCACATATTGGCGTTGTATTTAACGGGCTTGATTTTTCCGAAGCAAGCGAGACCCCAAGGGCTTTCAAGGATGAAAGCGAGACGATTACTGTTGGTATCGCCGCAAGACTTAATCCTGTAAAGGATCTTTCTACCACGGTTAAGGCCTTTGACATCGCATACAAAAAGGATAAGAGACTTCGTCTTTCCATCGCAGGAACAGGTGAGGAGGAGCAGAAGCTTCGAAGCTTGGTAAAAGAACTTGGAATAGAGGATGTAGTTTGCTTTGAGGGCTGGATTTCAGATATGACTGCTTATCTTAGCAGGGTTGATATCAATGTTATTTCCTCGATTTCAGAAACCTTCCCGTATTCACTCCTTGAGGGCGCCTATGTTCATTGCCCGGCAATTGCAAGTAATGTCGGTGGCATTCCTTATCTTATCGAGCACGAAAAGACGGGATTGCTTTTTGAGAGTGGAGACTATAATAGCTTTGCAGAGCATATACTTCGCCTTGCTTCAAATCAGGAGCTTAGAAATCAGCTTGCAGAAGGCCTGTTCGTTAAAGCTAAAAATGAATTTTCACTGCAGCGCATGGCGCTTGATCAGGAAGAAATATATAAGAGCGCAATCAGATGCAGGAATCACCAAGGCCGCTGGGGCGCAGTAATTTGCGGTGCCTATGGTAAGGGCAATGCCGGAGACGAAGCAATACTTGGTGCAATCCTAAATGAATTCAGAAGCATTGATAAGGACATGCCGTTTTACATTATGTCAAGAAAGCCAAAGGAAACCAGGCTCAAGGCAAAGGCAAACAGCTTTTACATCTTTGATCTTTTTAGCTTTTGGAAAGCGCTGAAAAAGACTCAGGTCTTTATTAACGGCGGCGGAACACTTATCCAGGATGCCACTTCAACAAGATCCTTGCTTTACTATCTGTATACACTAAAGGCCGCAAAAAAGCGTGGCTGCAAGGTAATTATGTATGGCTGCGGAATCGGCCCTGTATCTAAGAAGGCAAACAGAGATAAGGCCGGAATTATACTTAATTCATGTCCTGATGTTATCACTGTTCGTGACAGCGGCTCGATAGAATTTTTAGATGAGCTTGGTGTATACAAGCCTGAAATCATACTTGCCGCAGACCCTACGCTGAGTCTGCCACTGCTTGATGATATCGTGATAGACGAGGCTCTGGCAGAAGAAGGAATTGCAAAGGGCACAAGGATGATTGGCTTTGCTCTTCGCGAGTGGGATAAGTACAAGACTCACGAGGTATTTAAAGAGGCCGCTGAATATGCTTATGAAAAATACGGACTGACTCCGGTGTTTATTCCTATGGAGGTTCCAAGGGATATTCCTATCGGAAGAGAAATCTCCAAGATTCTTTCAGTGCCATATTACTGCTGTGAATCAAAGCATGAGACATCAGAGCTTATTGGTATGCTCGGACGAATGGATTTGGTTTGCGGAATGAGACTTCATTCTCTGATTTTTGCGACTGCGGCAGGGACCCCCATTGTCGGGATATCATATGACCCGAAGGTTGAATACTTTGTTAAGGACAGTAAATCCGATCGCATGATTATGCTTGAGGATTTAAATACGCAGATATTAAAGGACAATATCGACAAGGCAGTTTCCTGCGGACGCAGCGGCGGTGAAGAGGTCAGAAACTACCTTAAGAGCATGGAGCAGAAGAATGTTGAAGCGGCAAGAAAGCTGTTTATGGAGGCATAATGAGAAATATACTATGTCTGTCAACATCTAATTACTATCCTTTCCCGACAAGAAAGCAAAACGTAATGAACCGTTTGACAGATTGCAATGTTGTTTATATTAACCCTGCGGTTACTTATATAGCACCGCTTAAGGATAAGAATGCAAATATTAAGTCTCATAAAGAGGCTCCCATCCAGGCAATGCCTCATATCTGGGTTTACAATCAGCCGCCGGTAATTCCTTTCTACAACAAGAGAAGGGGGATTAATGAGATCAATCAGAAGCGACTTGCTAAGTATCTTGCAGGAATTATCAATTCACATGGCTTTGGTGATGATTTCTGGATTTGGTGCTATAGCCCAACAGTATGCGATTTAATTGCGCCTCTTGCAAAGGAAATCGGAATTGACAGCAGTAAGCTCTGGAAGCGAGTCATATACGACTGTGTTGACAGACATTCTGCATATCCCGGCATGATAGATCCTCTTGTGGTTGATGAAATGGAGGAGGATCTCGCCAGATCCGCAAATACTGTATTTGCTACAGCCCTCGGCTTATACGACAGACTTAAGGCTTTTAATGAGAACACTCATTTGATTCCAAACGGATGTAACTACGAGCTGTTTAACAAGGCCGCTGATATGGAAAAGGCCGGAGACAAAACATGCTTTGGCTTTGTCGGAATGCTTCAGGAATGTATTGATTATTCATGTCTTGAGGCTCTTGCAAAGGAATTTCCTGAAAGCGAAATCAAGCTTATCGGAAGACATCTTCCCGGAGTTGATACAAGCAGCATAGAGAAATATAAGAATATTGAGTTCGTCGGGCTGCTTCCTCAGGAGGAGCTCCCGGGCAGAATTAAAGACTTTGATGTCTGCCTTAATATATTCGCAAATAATGATTTATCACTGGATGTAAGTCCTCTTAAGTTCTATGAATATCTCGCCACGGGAAAGCCTGTTGTCAGCACTCCGGTGCCACTTCAGGTAAAGGAATATGAGGACTGTATATATATTGCAAACAGCGCAGATGAGTTTGTTTCAAAGTGCAGAGAGGCTTTGGCAGAAACATCTGATAGCGAAAAGAGAATAGAGCGTCTAAACAGAGCAAGGCTTTGCTCATGGGATGAGCGCATTAAAACTATGAGAGAGATTTTAGCTTGGTAAAAGGAGTATTGAAATGGCCGAGAAAAAGAAAAGAAAATTCAATATCATTGATATTGTGGTAATCGCTATTATCATTATTGCGATTGCAGTTGTTGGTGTTAAGCTTTTAGGCGATAAGGTTACTGATGCTGTTGCAGAAAAGGTTGACTGCTATGCTGAGGTTGTAATTGTCGGTGCACAGCCAAGAATTTACGAGGAGGTTTTAAGACAGGACCTCGTTGGTGAAAAGATGGTTTCCGGTAATTCATTCTTATCATCAACAATTGAAGATGTTTGGCTTGAGGATTATATAGTTCAGCTTCCGACTTCTGACGGAAAGACAGTTGACTCTCTTGATCCTACCTGCAAAAACATTGTTGTTTTAGTAAAGACACAGGTTGCTCCGGACACCGCTTCCCCTAAGATTGGAAGCCAGGAAGTCAGAGCGGGCAAGACCTTTATCGTAAAGACTCAGAAATTTGAAACAAGCGGAACTATTAGATACGTAGAATTCGGAGAATATACAAACGCAAATGAGCATTAAGAGATTATTTTGTGAAAGCTTTCTGTTTTCCGGAATAATAAAAAAGCTCGGTGAGCTGTGCAAAAAAAGCATGCTTCTTTCAGGCGACGGTGTGCTGCAGGATCTTTACGAATCATCTATGACTCGAAAGCTTTGGGATAAATTCTCAAGCGCTGATGATCCCGCAGAAAGCTCTATTTACAGAGCCCCGTTTAGGCTTTTGGAGCGTGTTTTAAACAGATCACTTTCGTGGCCTGTTGATAAGCTGATGCTTTTGCTATTCGCATTGTATCTTCCAATTGGATATATCATCAGGAACTACCTTGGAATTGCATTGCTGTCATCAGTATGGGAAGAGCTTTTTATTTGCGCCGGAATAGCAGTTATATATGCAAAAGGCCGTTTTGACAGAGTCAGCAGCGTAGAAGTATTTTTGCTTTTATATATTGGAGCATGTCTGCTTTTGTGCCTTATTAACAGACCTTATCCTTCGGTTGCCTTTGCCGGCTTTAGAGCGCAGGTTGAATATGTTGTTTGGTTCTTTATTGTCATCAGACTTATTGATTCAAAAAAGACCGCACGATGGATGGTTTGGCTCTTTGCCGGAGTCGTATTTGTTATGTGTCTTCATGGCATATATCAGTATATTATCGGGGTTGAGGTTCCGACCTCATGGACAAGCCAGACAGAAACAGCTGTCAGAACCAGAGTATTCTCAATTACGGGAAGCCCTAATATCTTTGGAGATATTATAGTTATGGCTGCACCAAGTGTTGCCGCTTTAATTTATTATTGCAAAAAGCCGATTGAAAAAATCATCGCTTTTGGATGTACCTTCCTCATGTGTTTGTGCATTCTTTTCACTTTCTCTAAGGGTGCATGGGTTGGTCTCATAGTCGCAATTATCATCTTTGCGATGTATTGCGATAAGAGAATCATTCTTGCTATGGGAACGGCGATGGCCGCTGTGCTTGCGGTTTTCCCGACTATAGTAAGCAGAATTACCTATTTGTTTACCAATGATTATGCAGAGGCTTCTTTAAGAGGCGGCAGGGCTATGCGCTGGGAGCTTGGAAGAAACCTTCTAGCTGAGGGCAATAAGTGGCTCGGTTATGGATTGGGACGCTACGGCGGCGCTGTTGCCATGAATAACCAGCTCTTAGACGAGACCGAGGAATTTGCTTATTACTACCTGGATAACTATTACATGAAGACCATGGTTGAAGCAGGATATATTGGACTGATTGTATTCATCCTGGTTCTTTTGGTACTTGCAATCTTCGGAATCAGATCCTGTCACAGATCGGGAATTGGTTTTAAAGCAGATCGCTCAATAGACCCAATATTCAGGAATGCAGGAAACGACAAGCTGATTTGCGTCGGAATTTTCTCTGGTCTTATGGGTGTTTTAGTACACTGCTATTTTGAAAATATATTTGAAGAGCCATATATGATGGCTTATTTCTGGGGACTGGCCGCAGTTCTTATTTGGTATGGATATCATGCAGGAAAAGATAGTTAGATCGTCAGTTTATTTTAAAGGACTGAGCGATAAAGAATTTCAGATTGCTCTAAATTTTTTTGGTGCAAAGGAAATTAAATTTAATAAGGGTGATTTGCTTAATACTATAGCCAAGCGCCTTAATTTCTTTGGTTTGGTAGAAGAGGGCACGGTTCAGGTATATATGGATGATCTTGACGGTAATCAAATCATTATGACAAGTGTTGGCCCCGGAGAAAGCTTTGGAGAATCACTTTGCTATTTGAAGTTGGATTCTCCTGTATATATTAAGGCGACAAGCTCCGGCAGATTTCTAAAAATGTATACCGATAATTTAGATCATGAGGCATGCACCCCGACTGCTATTGAGATGAGAAGAAGGTTTACCGCAAATCTTGCGACAAGAACTCTGCAGATGAATAACAGAATTCAGATTCTGTCAAAGATATCTATTAGGGATAAGCTTATCACATTCTTTGCTGAATGCAGTCAGGGCGGGACAAGGACTGAATTTGTCTTACCCTTTAACAGAAATGATATGGCTGTTTATCTTGGGGTAAACAGGTGTGCCTTAAGCAGGGAGCTCAGCGCTATGCAGGATGAAGGCATAATAGAGTTTCACAAAAATAAATTCCATTTACTTAATATGTGATATAATCTATTATATTTATTTTATAAAGGACGGTTACAATTATGAGCAAAATTATTACAGTTGCAAGAGAGTTTGGTAGTGGCGGAAGACAGTTCGCAAGAAAGCTTGCTGAAGAACTCGGCTATGAATACTACGACAAGGAAGTTCTTACTGAAATCGCAAACAATACAGATTATTCAGTAGAATATATTAAGAGCGTTGTAGATCGTAAGCCACATAGCCTTTTCCCTATCAGCGTTGGTCACAGCTTCTCTTCAGGAATGGATTATCAGCTTCAGCAGATGCAGTCTATTTTTACAGCACAGTATGAAGCTATTCACAACCTTGCCGGAAAGTCAGATTGCGTATTTGTTGGACGCTGCGCAGACTTTATTCTTCGTGAAGAGAATCCTATCAGAATTTTCGTTTATGCTGATATGGTTCGTAAGGTTGAAAGATGCCTTGAATTCCGTAAGGAAGGCGAGCCTGATAATCCGGTAGAAATGGAAAAGCTTATTAAGAAGCTCGATAAAGCTCGTGCAAAGTATTATAACGATTACACTGGACAGCTTTGGGGTGATAAGCAGTACTTTGATTTCTGCATTAACACAAGCAAGTTTGATGAAAAGCAGCTTGCGGTTGATCTTGCAAAGATGCTCAAATAATAATCGTTTTGAATGGATATTAAAACATCTGCCTATGTGGCAGATGTTTTTTTCGTCTTTATCTTTTTATTAATTAAGGTCGCAAGGAAGCCTCCAACAAGAGCGGTGATTAACTGTGGGAAGCTGAAGCTTGCTGAAAGTATTTGTCTTTTCTGATCGGGCAGTCCCATGCTCGGAAGTACTAATTTTACAATAAGTATATAAAGTATCAGAAATTTTATTATTGAAGCAAGAATTATGGATATCGGAATGCCGAGCTTTGGCAGCTTCTTTGAAAGAAAGCTTTTAAAGAAAATTATTGGAAGAATATAGCCGAGGTTTCCTGCTATAACACATGGGACCATTACAATAAAGGCAGGTCCTATTCCGAGCGCGTAAGCTAAAATAGGGGATAGGATTGCAATCGTTATACTTCCGGAGTAACCAAGGTATAATGCAGTAATGGCCAAAACAAAATTGACACCGCTTCCGGTTATGATTTGACCGAATCCACGAAGGCTAAATTGTATTAGTATGAGCAGAGCAAGCATTAGACCTGTTGTTGCTACATATTTAGTACGATTTGACATAATAAAACCCCTTTATGATGATGAAATCATATCATAAAGGGGAGAATAATGCGGTTGCTGCAGCAACATTTTTACTTTCCGAGTAGCTCGTATCTAAAGCCTGCAGCTTTTGCCTTATCACCGTCACAGAAGTTTCTTGTATCGAAGAAATTCTTTTGCTTTACGATGCCTGCGAGATGAGCGAAATCAAGCTCCTTGTATTGCTTGTGGTTAACGCCGAGTATTATTAAATCTACATCCTTGCAGGATACATCAAGATTCTTTTCTGCAACGAAGGGGTCGTTGATATTAACGATTGCTCCGGCATCCTCGAGAATCTTTCTGAGATAGATAATAGGGCTTTCGCGCATATCGTCTACATCAGGCTTGTATGTTGTTCCGAGTATTGCGATAGTTTTTCCCTTTAAATCACCAAGTATTGCCTTTGAGCGGTCAGCAACATACTGCGGCATTCCGTCGTTGGTGTGTCTAGACAGGTTAATAATCTGTGCGAGTCCCGGCTCTTTTTCTACGATAAACCATGGATCAACGGCGATGCAGTGTCCGCCAACTCCCGGGCCCGGCTGGTGAATATTAACGCGAGGGTGCTTGTTGCAAATCTCGATTAATTCCCAAACATTTATTCCTTGCTGCTCGCAAATCTTTGCAAGCTCATTTGCGAATGCAATGTTTACATCTCTAAATGTATTTTCAGAAAGCTTGGCCATTTCAGCTGTTCTTGCATCTGTCTCATAAATTTCGCCCTCTACGAAGCTCTTGTAAAGCTCTGCGATCATATGAGCGGCTTCTTTAGTGTAGCCTCCGGCAACTCTGCTGTTGTGAACCAGCTCGTATAAAATCTTCCCTGGAATAACTCTTTCAGGGCTGTGTCCGAGGTAGTAGTTAACACCTGCGGTATCAAGAATTGGCTTCATAAGGCTATCAACTGTTCCGATAGGGGATGTTGATTCAAGAATTACAAGGTTTCCTTCTTTAAGAACGGATACGATATCCTTTGTTGCGCTTTCAACAAAACGCATGTCAGCCTTTTTTTCATCGGTAATTGGAGTAGGAACAGATACGATAAAGGCATCAGCTTCTTCAACACTATTCTTCGCACAGAGATGTCCGCTTGCAACGGGTTTTTTGATAAAGTCTGCAAGACCTTCTTCCTCTATAAGTATTTCGCCTTTATTTAGAGCATCAACAACTGCCTGCTTTTTATCTACGCCAATAACAGTGTGTCCTGCGTTTGCAAACATTGCAGCGGTCGGAAGTCCAATATAGCCAAGTCCTATTACACAAATTTTCATGATTTATATCTCCTGTTTCACGCCCTTAAAAGAGCATTATTTATAATTCAACCGATATATTTTATCATACTTAGTCAAGAATATGTTACAATAATGCATATGAACAATTACGAAACCGCAAAAATACTTGGAATAGATGTGCTGAGAATCAGCAAAGATGAGGCCCTTAATAAATTTAAGGACTTTCTTAATGATGATAAGTGCTCGCATATTGTAACGCTTAATCCGGAGATGATTATTGAGGCACAAACCAACACTGAATTTAAAGCCCTGCTTGACTGCGCCGAGCTGGTATTCCCTGACGGAATCGGCGTAGTATATGCGTCAAAGCTTGTGGGAAGCCCTGTGCCGGAGCGTATAACCGGAATTGATTTTTCCCGCTCTGCTCTGGAAATACTGGGAGAAAGAGGCGGAAGTGCATATTTCCTCGGTGCAAAGCCTGGAATTGCGGAGGCTGCGGCAAAAAAGATATCAGAAGAGATATCCGGCCTAAGAATTGTCGGTTATCATGACGGATATTTCAAGTCTGAGGATGAAGAGGCATTGATTGATGAAATTAATGCGAGCGGGGCAGACATGCTTTGCCTTGCGCTCGGCGCCCCAAAGCAGGAATTCTTTGCACAAAGGTATAAGAATAGATTAAAATGTAAGGTGGTCATAGGAATCGGAGGCAGCTTTGATGTCTGGTCAGGGACGCTGAAAAGAGCTCCCCAGTTTTATATAGACCACAATGTGGAATGGCTTTACAGGCTTATTCAAGAGCCTAAAAGAATAAAACGTATCAGTAAATTACCGGTCTTTCTATTAAAGGTTGCGGTACATAAGGAGAAATGATGGATAAGAAAAAACTTGAGCAGAAAGCCCTGGCAGTCAGACAGGACATTATCAGAGAAATCCATGCATCACAGTCCGGACATCCGGGTGGATCACTCTCAGTAACAGACATTCTTACAGTTCTCTTCTTTGATGAGATGAAAATCGACCCAAAGAAGCCTCAGATGGAAAAGCGTGATAAGTTTGTCCTTTCAAAGGGACATGCATCTCCGGCGCTTTACGCTGTAATGGCTGAGAGGGGTTATTTTGATAAAAAAGAGCTTTTAACATTCAGAAAAATTAATTCCCGTCTTCAGGGACATCCAAGCATGCATTCACTTCCATGCCTTGATATGTCAAGCGGATCTCTGGGACAGGGAATATCAATAGCTTGCGGTATGGCTCTTGCAAACAAGCTTGATAAGAATCCGGGCAGAGTATATACAGTTCTTGGCGATGGAGAGCTTCAGGAGGGTATGGTTTGGGAAGCTGCAATGTCAGCAGGTCACTACCATCTTTCAAATCTTTGCGCCTTTGTCGATCACAACGGACTTCAGATTGACGGACCTAATGATAAGGTTATGAAGGTTATGCCTATTGATAAAAAGTTTGCTTCATTTGGCTGGAATGTTATTAAGTGCAACGGACACGACGTTGCAGATATAAAGAAGGCTCTGGCCGAAGCAAGAAAATGCAAGGATAAGCCAAGCTGCATTATCGCAGAAACTCATAAGGGTAACGGAGTATCATTTATGTGTGACCAGGCCGGATGGCATGGAAAGGCTCCAAACGATGAGCAGGCAGCATTAGCAATGAAAGAATTAGGAGGTAAACTCTAATGGCAAACAAGATTGCAACAAGAGACAGTTTCTCTAAGTTCCTCGTTGAATATGGCAAGGAAAACAAAAACGTAGTGGCACTAAATGCAGACCTTTCAGGATCCACTATGACTAAGGCTTTTGAGCAGACATATCCGGATAGATTTTTTAATGCAGGTATCGCAGAGCAGAATATGATGGGTCTGGCTTGCGGCCTTGCTCACAGCGGCAAGGTTGTATTTGCAAGCTCCTTCGTAATGTTTGCAACAGGACGTGCATTTGAGATTATCAGAAATTCAATTGCATATACAAATGCTAATGTTAAGGTTTGCGCATCACATGCCGGACTTATGGTTGGCGAAGATGGTGCAACTCACCAGGCTATCGAGGATCTCGCTCTTATGTGTTCTATCCCGGGAATGGTTGTTGTAAACCCATCTGATGATGTTTCTGCAAGAAAGCTTCTTAAAGCTGTTGCTGAGGTAAATGGTCCTGCATATGTAAGACTTGGCAGAGCCGCAACACCTGTTATTTATAAAGAAAGCCAGAAGATTACTATTGGTAAAGCAATTAAGCTTCGCGAAGGCAAGGATGCTACTATTATTGCAACAGGCACTATGGTTTCTCCGGCACTTGAAGCAGCTGAAACACTTGCAAAGAGCGGAATCAATGTAAGAGTGCTTGATATGCATACAATTAAGCCTATCGACAAGAAGGCTATTCTTGCCGCTGCTAAGGAAACAGGCGCTATTGTTACCGCAGAGGAGCACACAGTTTATGGCGGACTTGGCGCAATTACCGCAAGCATACTTGCTGAAAACTATCCATGCAAGATGAAGATGGTTGCTATCAAGGATACCTTTGGTGAGTCCGGTAAACCTGATCAGCTTCTGAAGAAATATGGTCTTACTGCAAATGATATTGTTAAGGCTGTAAAAGCTCTTAAGAAGTAATTGACTTTTATTACATAAAATGGTAAACTGTCCGAAACATCGGGCAGTTTATTTTTGTGCCCGAAAAGGGGGACATATGGGACTATTTAATAAAGGAAACAGTGAGCATGCGCTTAGGCAGAGCTCTAAAATTGTTGTTGCATCGGGGGCTTTGGGAAGCGGCGTCAGCTTTATTTCAGAACTGCTTGCATTTAGCCTTTCAAAGCATGGAAGTGTATCAGTTACAGAGCTTGGGTTTCCTCATTTTTACGATTCACTGGGCTTTGAAAAAAACTTTTTGATCAGGGGATATACTGATTATTTTGAGAAAATTTCTTTGGGCGAACGCATTGATTATAAGCAGTCCAAATCGAACTCATTTGAGGGCATAAATTGGATTTGTAAGACTTCAGCGCATAATTCGTCTTTATCTTTAGCGGAAACCTTTAGGGCATTCTACCTGCCAAGCGAGGAATTCCAAATTTTTGATTGCTCCGGCCTTGACGCAGATGCTTCACTTGCGCTTTTAGCCGAGGCTGATTATCCGATTTGCATCATTGATCCTCTTCCAAGTATGCTAATGCAGAGCCGAAGCTTTCTTGAGAGGCTGAGAATTGGGCTGCCTGAGTGCCAACTAATAGTTAATAAAATGAATCCCGGGGTTCACAGCTCTGAACTGAACAGATTTCTGGGCACTAAAAATTATTTCAGCGTTGCTTCAGTGAGTCCGGAGTATATTTATCGGGGGGAGTACAATTCGGCGTCATTTTGTCACATTAGCGATATTCCAAAAATAATGGGTAAAACGCAAGATATGCTATCATCACTATTTCTTTAATACTAAATATATGGTATAATTACTCGTTAGATTATATCCAAAAATAGGTAGAAAAATTGATTGACTTTATTAACGTTAGCAAAATATATGGAGAAAATAGTATAGGTCTTATTGGGGCAAACATTCACATTAATAAGGGTGAATTTGTTTTCCTTGTAGGTCCGACAGGCTCCGGAAAATCAACATTTATTAAATTAATATTAAGAGAGCTTATTCCGGAGGAGGGCGCTATTCTTATTAATGGTAAGGATATCACAACGCTTTCCAACAGAGAGGTTCCTTTGCTTCGCCGCGAAATAGGTACCGTTTTCCAGGATTATGGGCTTTTGCCTAATAAGACCGTTTTTGAAAATGTTGCCTTTGCTATGGAGGTTGTTCATACCGCTCCGAGAACAATCAGAAGGCAGGTTCCGCAGGTTCTTGCACTTATGGGTATTCAGGATAAGGCAAATATGTTCCCGCACGAATTGTCGGGTGGTCAGCAGCAGCGTGTTGCTATTGCCAGAGCTATTGTTAATGATCCAAAAATTCTCATTGCGGATGAGCCTACCGGAAATCTTGACCCGGATACTGCTCGCGAGATTATGGTTCTTCTTGATCGTATTAATTCAAAAGGAACTACCATCATTATGGTTACGCACGCAAAGGATATCGTTAATGAAATGCATAAGCGTGTAGTTGCTATTGATGGCGGACGCATTGTCAGGGATGCTATGGAAGGAGAGTACGGTTACGATGATTAGCAGTATCGTTTATTCTCTTAAGCAGGCATTCAGACAGATTTGGCGTAACAAGGTAATGAGTCTTGCGTCTATGTTTTCAATTACAGCAATGCTTTTGATTTTAGGCTTGTTTTTTATTCTCACAGTAAACGTTAATATGGCTACTGAGGGTATAAAGGATCAGTTTAATACTGTTGAAGTATATCTGCTTGATGATACCAATGATTCAAAGATTTTAAAAATGCAAAAGAGCCTCAATGCTATGGATGAAGTATCAGATGTTACATTCATCAGCAAGGATCAGGCGATGAAGGATTTCAAGCAGAGATTTGGTGAAAATTCCTATCTTCTTGATGGACTGACTGAAAATCCTCTTCCAAATTCACTTCGAGTAGCTCTTAATGATCTTGAAAAGGGTGAAATGGTTGCTGAGGTTTGCAGAAATATGGATGGCGTTGAGGATGTAAGATATTATGCAACCGAGGTAAACAAGGTTCTAAAGATTACATCTGCGATGCAAAAATGTGCATTGGTTATAGTTGCCTTTTTGATTATAGTCTCAATAGTAGTTGTATCAAATACAATAAAGATTACGGTTGAGGCACGTAAGAATGAAATCGCAATTATGAAGTATATCGGTGCAACAAGTTGGTTTATCAGAGGACCAATGCTTGGAGAAGGTGTTATCATCGGAATCATTTCTGCGGTTGTTTCATTTGGTATAACATCTGCCGCATATGCAAAGCTTGTGGCAAGCTTCGGGGATCAGGTTATGATGCTTGTTTCAACAAAGCTCGTTGATTCATTATATATGACTTCTACTCTGGCTTGGATATTCGTTGCACTTGGTGTTTCAATTGGTGCCGTTGGTTCGATTATTTCTATGAGAAGATATCTGAGAGCCTAAATAAGGAAAAGATAGATGAAAAACAAGGGTTTAAAAAGGGTTTTAATAATATTATCGGCTGTACTGCTCGTTTCTTGCATGATAGTTCCAATCACCTTTGCAGATGAGCAGGCTGATTTAAAGAAGGTTCAGGCTGAGCGAGATGCTTTAAATAAGCAGTATTCTGACGGTAAGGCCAGATCTAATGCGCTTTCTTCGCAGATAAAAAGTCTTGAAAAGCAGATCTACAGCTCTGAGCTTGAAATTGCAAACCTTGAAACAGAAATTAATAATACAAAGGATGAAATCCTTCAGGCTTTAAATGATCTTGCAGACAAGCAGGAGGAGCTTGGTGCTCAGAACGAGGCACTAAACCAGAGACTTCGTACTATGTATAAGAATGGAGAAGTCGGCATGCTGTCTGTTCTTCTCGGTTCTGCCAATATGTCGGATTTCCTCACAAATCTTGATATTATTCAGCGTATATATGATGCGGATGCTGAGGTCTTATCAAAGCTTCAGGTCCAGTATGATCAACTTGAAGAGGAAAGAAATAATCTTATCGCTTTAAAGGAATCACTTGAAACTCAAGAGGCTAATGTTGAGGCAAAAAAAGCAAGCCTGGCTGATAATAAATCAGCTGTTGCAACCAAGAAGGCCGTAATAGATTCAGATAATGCTGTTCTTTCCCAGCAAATTGATGATTTAAATAAAGAGGCTGATGCTCTTATTTCCAAGATTCTTCAATTGCAAGGGACCGGTGATTATGTAGGTGGCACAATGTGCTGGCCATCTCAGGCTAGTACTTATGTATCATCTCCGTTTGGAAACAGACTTCACCCGATACTTAAGGTATATAAGATGCACACCGGAATAGATATTGCCGCATCAGGTGGTACCAATATTCTTGCCGCTAATGCCGGAGTTGTTATTTCCGCAGGTTGGAACAGCAGCTATGGCTACATGGTTATGATAGATCACGGCGGCGGTATTGTTACACTATATGCGCATTCCTCAAAGCTTCTTGTTTCAAAGGGTGATGTTGTATCAAGAGGACAGGCAATTGCCCTCGTTGGATCAACGGGTATGTCAACCGGTAACCATTTGCATTTTGAGGTTCGTTTAAACGGTGCATATCAAAATCCGCTTAATTATGTTTCAACCAGCGTAAGAAAGTAAGATGGCAAATTGGATAATCCAAGAACTAAATAACACGACTAATTATAGGGACTCCGGCGGAGTCCCTCTTGCTATTTCTGCGATGCTGGAAAGACGCGGTATTCAAAAGGACAAGATTGAGGATTTTCTTAGTGAAAATCCAAGGGAAACCTATGACCCAATGCTTTTTAAGGGTCTTGATGAAGCTGCAAACATTATTTTAAGAAACCTTGATGAAGGCAGAGAAATTGTTATTTACGGAGATTACGATGCAGACGGTGTTACATCAACGGCACTTCTTTGTGATGTCTTTCGTAATTTCTCTCACAAGATATATTTTTATGTTCCGTCGCGCTTTGTTGACGGCTACGGCCTCAATAATTTAGCTTTGGATAAAATAGCTAAGGATCATCCCGGCTGCTTAATTGTTACCGTTGATTGTGGAAGCACATCCTTTGACGAGGTGAATTATGCTAAAAGCCTGGGCCTTGATATCATTGTATCTGATCATCACAACTTTGAAGATGACAGAACTCCGGATTGTCTGATTCTAAATCCAAAGCTTGCGGGAAATGAGTATCCGTTTAAGCATTTATCCGGCTGCGGAGTTGCCTTTAAGCTGGCTCAGGGGATAGAGCGTATTTGCACCGCAAAGGGTGACAACAGGTTTACAAAGCTTCATTTACATGATCTTCTCGACCTTGTTGCAATTTCAACAATTGCGGATGTAGTTCCGCTTATTGGAGAGAACAGAAGCCTTGTAAAGTATGGACTTAAGGTAATAAATGAACGCAGAAGAAGAGGCCTTGCAGCGCTTCTGGATGTTCTTGATATAGATGATAAGGTTTGCAGTGATAATATTGCTTACATCCTTGCCCCTAATATTAATGCCCTTGGCAGAATGGGGACTGCGGCTCTTGGTGTCGAGCTTTTAGATGGCACCGGCAAGAGTATGGCAGAGCTTTATGATCTTGCTACAACTATGGTTGAGAATAACAAGATCAGAAGAGCAGAGCAGGATAAGACCGCAAAGCTTTGCTACGAACAGATAGAGGGCAGCAGCTGCGGGGAAAACTTTATTATTATTAAGGCCCCAGGTGCACACGAGGGCGTTGCCGGTATTGTTGCGGGCAATTTAAAGGAAAAGTATTACAGGCCTGTATTTATACTCACGCCTAACGAAGACGGCTGCCTGAAAGGAACAGGCAGATGTATTCCCGGAATTAATCTTCACGAGCTTATGGCAAAGCATTCAGATCTGTTTATCAGATTTGGCGGGCATTCCGGAGCCTGCGGCTTTTCAATGAAGGATGAGGATCTTGATGCCCTGAGAATTGCTATGGAAGATGAAATGAAGCAGCTTCTTGCGAATAATTCTGATATTCTCACTGAGAATTTATATATTGAAAAGGTACTTTCATCATCAGAAAAAACTATTGAGTTTGCAAAAATACTTCAGAAGCTTGAACCCTTTGGCGAAGCAAATCCAAAGCCGTGCTTTTGCATGCTGAAGGCTACTATTCAAAATGTCCATTTCATGGGGTCTGATGAGCAGCATGTCCGCTTCTTTGCAAGGACTGCTGATGGGGTTTCAGTTCCTTGTGTATTCTTTAAAAATGCTGGAGAATATAAAAATATTCTTGAAGAGCATAGCTGCATAGATATTGCCGGAGAGCTCTCAATAAATGAGTATAACGGCAGACAAAAGCTTCAGATGATTATCAAAGATATGAGAAGGAGTCAATAATTGAAACGCGTTTCAATAACAAGAGGTTTTTTAGCAATAATTGTTATTTGTTCCATTTTGCTTGGAGCATTGTTTTCCTTTGTTCTGATTAATCCGAACATTCTTGGCCTTGTTTCATCAGGCAATCAGATTACTGTCAGCTCTGAAGACTATAACAGACTAATAAATAGATATGAAAAGTATGAAAAGGTTGAGAAGGTATGGCAACGCATATTAGCGACCTTCTATGATGACGTTGATGAAAAGTCTCTTGAGGACGGAATGATTAAAGGGCTTGTAGAAGGGCTTGGTGATGTTTACTCCTCATATTATGATGCTGAGGATTACGAGAGCATTGAGGCATCTTTGGTTGGGGAATACTCCGGCGTAGGCATCACTATGGTGCAGGAGGAATCTCATATTAGAGTATTAAAGGTTAACAAGAATTCTCCGGCGGCAGAAGGCGGAGTAACTCTTGGTGAGTACATTGTTGCCGTTGATGGCGTTGTATATGCTCCGGAGGAAATGGATCAGTGCGCCGCTGCAATTCGCGGTGAGAAGGGCACCAGTGTTACAGTCAAATTCCTAAAGGGCAGTGAATACATTGAAAGAACCTTTGTCAGAGATACTATTCTCACTGAAACGGTTGATCATGAAATCCTCGATAACAATATTGGCTATATCGATCTTTACGGTTTTGAAAAGGGTACCTACGATGACTTTGTCCTCGCAATGGAGGATTTAAAGGATACCGATGGTATCGTTCTTGACATGAGATCCAATCCGGGTGGAATGGTTGATACTGCTCTTAATATTGCCGATTTATTCCTTGATAAGGCGACCCTGATTTATACCGAGGATCATGATGGTACAAGAGAGTATCTTAATACCAAGAACGGTACGCTTTGGGATAAGCCTCTCGTTATAATCGTTGATGAAAACAGTGCTTCCGCTGCAGAAATTCTTGCCGGAGGCCTTCAGGATAATGGCCGGGCAAAGGTTGTCGGAACAGTCAGCTTTGGAAAGGGTGTTATTCAGGAGCTCATCAAGTACGAAGACGGCAGCGCCTTAAAGCTTACTGAGTGGCAATACTTTACCCCAAGCGGAAAGGCAATTAACAAGGTTGGAATTCAGCCAGATTACCTCGTAGAGCTTGACGATGAATGTTATGATGAACAGGGCTATCTGATTGAAGATAAACAGCTTAACAAGGCAATTGAGGTCTTAAGCGGCGAAATTCAATGAAGATTTTTGTAATTAAAAAAGAAAAAGGAAAGAAGTATGATTCAAAGAGTATTTGCAAGAATACTCTTTCTTTTGATTTGGAATATGATGGAGAAAAGCCTATTGGTGCATCTATCAGCGATACAAAAAATTATTGGGCATGCTGCATAGGTCAGTGCGGCATTGATATTGAGGAAAAGGACCGAATTGTTAAGCCTAATATAATCAGATCTTTGCATCCTCTTGAGCAGGAATATCTTTCCGCCTTAAGCTTTGGCAGTTCAGAATGGAATACGGAGTTCTTTCATATTTGGACAGCAAAGGAAGCGGTCTACAAGCTTACAGGGTATAGCTTTAAGCAGATTTCTGTGCTTGATGATGATATGACTTATAAGGCCGAAATTGAGGGCTATAAGCTGCTTTTTTCAGAGGAAAAGGGTTTATACCTATCACTTATTTCTGGTGACGATAATTTTGAAATTGAATATATTAAATATGCCGGAGTTTCCGCAAAAAAATGCATCGATTATGCAGCAGAGCTGCTTGCGATTAAGCCGTACAGTAGTGCTGATTTACTTAAGAAGCTGAAAACCAAGGGCTATACAGAAAGTGAGTCCCAGGAATGCATAGAAAAGCTGAAAGAGCTGTCGTATCTTGATGATGCGGAGTATGCGAGAAGGTTTACTGAGAATGCTGTTTTAAACGGTAAAGGGGCATCGTATATCAAATCTAAGCTTGCTCAAAGCGGTATTTCAGCTGATTATATTCCGGAGATAAATAAGGACGATCAATTTGAGGCTGCAATGGAAATTGCGAGGTCCTTATACGAAGAAACGACTGATTATGAGCAGAAGCAAAAGCTGCTCGCTAAAATAGGCAGGAGGCTCGCCTCAAGAGGCTTTGAGCCCGAGGTAGTGTATAAGGTGCTTGGGAAGCTAAAATAATGGTCCACCGGACCATTTATCTTTACGCTCGTGCAATTTGCATACTTACGGCGGCGGGGGGCACGGGTTCGACCCCGCCTTCTTTACAGACATAAAAAAATAGATACCTGAAGGTATCTATTTTTTTATGGTGCCGGCGGCGGGGGTCGAACCCGCACCCTATTGCTAGGACAGGATTTTGAGTCCTGCACGTCTGCCAATTCCATCACGCCGGCGAACACATCTATGATACCAAAAACCAGTTGGAAAAATCAAGTTTTTAGAGTATAATATTTCTGTTATTTACCACAAGGAGGTATTTTATGAATAGTTTATTAAGCGGCGGCGGTAATGCACAATCTCTTATCATTATGTTGGTGTTACTCGTTGTCATGTACTTTATGCTTATTCGTCCTCAGACAAAGAAGGATAAAGAAGACAAGCAGATGCGTAATAACCTTCAGGTAGGCGACGAAATCATGACTGTTGGTGGAATCTACGGCAAGATCGTCAGAATCAGAGAAGACAGAATTACAATTGCTTCCGGTGCTGAAAAGACAAAGCTTGAAATCACCAAGACTGCTATTGCAAATAAGGTAACAGATACTAAGGCTGGCAAGGTTGTTGAAGATGATAAGAAGTCATCTTCTGCTGCATCCCCAAAGAGCATTAAGAAACTCGGACAGAAGTCTGAAGACACAAAGGAAGAAGCTCCGGCTCAGGAAACTCCAGCTCAGGTTGAAGCTCCGGCAGAACCAGAAACACAGCCAGAACCAGTTGCTACTGAAGAATAAATTCGTTATTGAAACGAGGCATGTGCGTTGTAACGTCACATGCCTTGTTTTAGTTATTGAATAAGACAAATTAATGGAAAAATTCACTGAAGAGCTGCTTCAATTTAATCCCAATTATGACACTGATCTCATAGACAGGGCTTATTTGAAGGCTTTACAACTTCATAAGGGGCAAAAAAGGAAGTCCGGTGAGGATTATATTATCCATCCTGAGGCAGTTGCAAAGATACTTGCAAACCTTGGAGTTGATGATGTCTGCATTGCTGCAGGCCTTCTTCATGATGTCGTTGAGGATACTGAGTATTCACTCGATCAGCTCAGAGAAGAATTCGGTGAAGATGTTGCTATTATCGTTGATGGTGTTACTAAGCTCTCTTCCTTTGTTTTCGAGACAAGGGAGGATGCTCAAAATGAGACTATAAGAAAGATGTTCTTTGCTATGACCAAGGATATCAGAGTTCTTGTCATTAAGCTTGCAGACAGACTTCATAATCTCAGAACCATTAACTACATGACTGAAGAAAAGATACGAGAGAAGTGCAAGGAAACTCTGGATATTTATGCACCTCTTGCATCCAGACTTGGTATGTATGCCTTCAAGTTTGAAATGGAAGATATATGCTTTAAGAATCTTCAGCCTGAACAGTACAATGATATTTACGAGCAGATGGAGAAGCGTAAAGCTGAATACGGTGATCTGGTCAATAAATACATTGCTGAAATTAAAGAAGGTCTCAGAGACCTAAATATTAAATTTGAAATTTACGGCAGACAAAAGCATTTCTACAGCATCTACAAAAAGATGATCATTCAGCATAAGCAGCTGGATGAAATTTTCGACCTTACCGCTATCAGAGTAATAGTTGAGAATGTTAATGAATGCTATGCCGTTTTAGGCGCTGTTCATACTATGTGGAAGCCTATTCCGGGTCGTTTTAAGGACTACATAGCTATGCCGAAGCCCAATATGTATCAGTCTCTTCATACCACATTGATTGGTGAAAACGGTTATCCTTTTGAAATCCAAATCAGAACAAGGGAGATGCATCGCATTGCTGAATATGGTATTGCGGCTCACTGGAAGTACAAAGAGGGTATAAAGGGAAAGATTAACGACGAGGAAAAGCTTGCCTGGCTGCGCCAGACTCTGGAATGGCAAAAGGAAGTAAGCACCTCCAAGGAATTCGTTGAAGCGGTAAAGATGGACCTCTTTACCAACCAGGTATTCGTTTTCTCTCCTAAGGGCGATGTTATGGAGCTGCCATCAGGTTCAACTCCGCTGGACTTTGCTTATAAGGTACATACAGAGGTTGGTAACAGATGTATTGGTGCAAAGGTTAATGGAAAGATAGTTCCGATCGATTATGTACTCCAAAACGGAGATTTGATCGATATCGTTACATCAAACCTTTCAAAGGGCCCGAGCGTTGACTGGCTTAAGATTGTTAAGACAAATCACGCCAAAAATAAGATTAAGCAGTCTCTTAACAAGGGCGACAAATCTATTTCTTCTGAAAGAGGTAAAGAGCTTCTTGAAAAGGCGGCTAAAAAGAAGGGCTATGATCCGGCTCAAATCATTAAGTCCAAATATCTGGAAAAGGCTGCAAAGGCTCAAAACTTCAGTTTGGTAGATGACCTTTATACAGCTATTTCTTCCGGAGGCGTAGCATTAAACAGAACACTGCTTTTATGTGTTGCCTACTACAATGAGGAAAAGCAGCAGGAGCTTATCAGAAAAGAAAAGGAAGAAGCAAGAAGACTTGCCTCTATTAACAGAAAGCCTAAGGTTGAGAGAACTAAGGGTATTACAGTTAAGGGCGTCGATAATCTGCTTGTTCGTTTTGCAAAATGCTGTAATCCTGTCCCCGGAGACCAAATTATCGGATATACAACTAAGGGACGCGGGGTATCAATACACAGAAAGGATTGCCTGAATATGCTATCCCTTCCTGTTGAAGAGCAGCAGCGCTTTATTGATGTTGAGTGGGATCTTGATTCCTCTGATGCACAGTTTGATTACGCTGTTTCTATTATCGCAGAAGACCGTAAGGGCCTCATCGTTGATATTTCAAAGATTTGCGAAGAAATGGATATTAATATCGAAGGTCTTCAGTCCAAGCTTGATAAGACCGGTATCTCGCAGATAAACCTGGTACTTGCGATTTCGAATAATAATGATTTAGGAAAGCTTCACACAAGGTTCAAGCAGATTGCCGGAGTCGTTGATGTTTTCCGTTCAAATGCTGAAAGGTAAAATTATGAAAATTGAAAGATTTGTATGCGGAATGATTATGAATAACTGTTATGTTCTTCATAATGATGACAGCAAGGAAGCTGTAATAATTGATCCGGGCGCACAAAATAGTGAGCTTGAAAAGTATCTTGTTAAAAACGAGCTCGACATTAAATATATTATTTTGACTCACGGTCATGGCGATCATACCGGAGGAATTGACAGAATTAAGGAGCTATATCCTGAAGTAAAGCTTATGGCTTCAAAAAAGGAGGCAAAGCTACTTTACGACAGACATATAAGCTTTGGAAAGGGCGGAATCGTTGCTGATATCAATTTGAGCGACGGACAGGAGCTTGATATTTGCGGAATGCATTTTGATATTATCGAGACTCCGGGACATACTCCGGGAGGAATTTGCATTTATGTAAAGTCTGAAAAGACTTTATTCTCCGGAGATACACTTTTCCAGGCATCTATCGGAAGAACCGATTTCCCAGGGGGAAATTACGCAGAGATAATAAGCTCAATTACTGACAAGCTGTTTAAGCTTCCAGATGATACAAGAGTGCTTTGCGGCCATGAGGGTGAAACAAAAATAGGATTTGAGAGGAAGTACAATCCCTTTGTCTCTTAGCTTTACCGTTGCAAATGAAAAAGATATTTACGAGCTTTCGGAGCTTTCCAAAATGTTTGGGGAGGCTCCGGAGTTTTCGGTTGAGGAAAAAATCTCTTATGATCGTAATGAGCAAAAGAGGGCCTTATATGAACTTTTATCAAATGAAACAGGTATTACTTTAGACTGGGGAATACTGACCGGTGTAAGACCTTTAAAGCTTTACAGGGAGCTAACTGACAGGCATGGCAGGGAAAAGGCTGAGGATATGCTGCGCAGTGTATATCTTCTTTCAGAAGATAAGTTGTCATTGCTGTCTAACACCTATGATGTACAAATGGATGCACATTACGACATGTCGCCTAAGGCTGTCAGTCTTTATGCCGGTATTCCATTTTGCCCAACCAGATGTCTTTATTGCTCATTTACATCAAATAAGTTTTCCAAAGAGGCATCGGTAAAATACATTGCGGCGCTGAAAAAAGAGATCCATGCTGTAAAGGACATATTCGAAAAAAAAGCTTTATATGCTGAATCGATTTATATAGGCGGCGGAACACCGACAAGTCTTGATGATGAGGAGTTTGAAGAGCTGCTTTACGAAATTTCGAAAGCATTTAAGCTGGGACAAACAAGAGAGTGGACGGTTGAAGCCGGAAGGCCTGATACTATCACAGCATCAAAGCTTTGCCTGGTGAAAAAATACGGGGCAGACAGGATTAGTATTAATCCTCAGACTATGAAGCAGAAGACTTTGGATTTAATCGGAAGATCTCACAGTCCCCAGATGATAGTCGATGCCTTTAAGCTTGCAAAGGAAGCGGGAATCGAAATAATCAATACAGATTTGATTACGGGACTTCCGGAGGAAAGTCCTGAGGACTTTGAGGAAACATTAAAGAAGATCTTTGAGCTTGGGCCAAATAATATTACGGTGCATACTCTGGCGGTAAAAAGAGCCTCAAGACTTATAGATGAGGATCCGGGTATTGCCTTCAGGCAGGCAAATACGGTTAGACAGATGCTTGAAATAAGCAAAAACATGCTTTCTGAGCGTGGATTTAAGCCATATTATCTATATAGACAAAAGCATATGGCGGGAAATTTTGAGAATGTTGGGTACTGTACTAAAGGTACTCAAAACGTGTATAATATAAGGATAATGGATGAGAACCAAAGCAATATTGCTCTGGGCGCCGGAGGTATTTCCAAGGTTTATTTCCCTGAGGAAAACAGACTTGAAAGAATACCAAATGTATCCAATTATGAAATTTACATTGATCGTATCGATGAGATGATAGCCAGAAAGGAACAAGGCATAATATGATAATTAATATACCAAAAGGAACAAAGGATATACTGCCAAAGGACATATATAAATGGCAATATGTCGAAGATGTTTTCAAGAAGACCTGTGAAAAGTATGGCTTTACTGAAATCAGAACTCCTATGTTTGAGCATACCGAGCTCTTCAAAAGAGGTATAGGAGATACAACGGACGTTGTACAAAAAGAAATGTATACCTTTGAGATTGCTGAGAGAAGCTTAACCTTAAAGCCGGAGGGTACTTCCCCGGTTGTAAGATCATATATTGAGAATAAGCTTTACGTTGAGCAGTCTCCGGCAAAGTACTTTTACATAACACCTTGCTTTAGATATGAAAAAATGCAGAAGGGCAGACAAAGAGAGTTCCATCAGTTTGGAATTGAAATCTTTGGCGCAAGCT
>DCHA01000010.1:0-4192 GCA_002315535.1 Firmicutes bacterium UBA1764
ACCTTCCAAAGGGTACAGATTACTACATGTCTGATATCCACGGCGAATACGAAGCATTCCAGCATATTCTAAAGAACGGCTCCGGCACAATCAGAAGAAAAATTGATGAGGCCTTTCCTGATGTTCCCGAGGCTGAAAGAAAAACTCTTGCCAGCCTGATTTACTATCCTCAGGAAAAGCTTGCGCTGCTCAGATCTCAGAATAAGCTTACCGATAAATTCTATAAAATAAATCTTGAAAGAATGCTTATTATCTTCCAGGATGTTTCCTTTAAATATACTCGTTCCTATGTTAGAAAGCGTCTTCCGGAGCGCTACGGCTACGTAATTGAAGAGCTGCTTTACAGCAGCATGGGCGAGTACAAGTCATTCAGCTACAGAGAGAATGTTATCAATTCTATCATTGAGTCAGGCAGTGCAGATGATTTTATCATCGATATGGCAAATCTTATTTCATCGCTGTCTATTCACAGACTCCATATCTTAGGAGACCTTTATGACAGAGGCCCCGGCGGTGATATCTGCGTTGAAACCTTGATGAATTGCTATGATGTCGATATCACATGGGGTAACCATGATATTTTATGGATGGGCGCCGCTGCGGGTAACCTCGCTTGCATTGCGAATGTAATCAGAATTTGCGCAAGGTACGATAATCTTCATACGCTTGAGGTTGGCTACGGCATTTCGCTTCGTCCGCTTGTTACCTTTGCCATGAAGATATATGGCGACGATCCATGCCTTGGATTTAAGACTAATATTCCAAATACCGACGCAATGTATGAGGCAGAGCTTGAGTCCCTAAGACGTATAGGCAAAGCTATTGCCGTAATGCAGTTTAAGCTCGAGGGCCAGCTCATTAAAAAGCATCCACACTATGAGATGGATGCACTCCGGCTGCTTGATAAGATTGATTTTAAGAAGAATACAGTAATGATTGATGGCAAGGAATATCCTATGACGGATTCCTTCTTCCCGACTATAGATCCAAAGAATCCGTATGCGCTTACTCCTGAGGAAAACGCTGTCATGGAAAGGCTTAAAGAGGCCTTCCGCCAGAGCGTTCCGCTTCAAAGGCATATGCGTTTCCTGCTTTCAAACGGCAGCATATATAAGTGCGTAAACGGAAATCTTTTGTTCCATGGCTCGATGCCTCTTACTGAGGATGGCGAGTTTGACGACATGAATACAGATGACGGCGTTATGAAGGGTAAGGCATGGTTTGACTATGCCGATAGACTGGTGCGCTCCGGCTTCTTTGCTCCGCATGGCAGCAAAATCAGAGAGCGTGGAATAGACTTCATGTGGTATCTGTGGTGTGGCTATAAGAGTCCTCTCTTCGGCAAGAAAAAGATTACTACATTTGAGAGACTCTTCATCGAGAATGAGGAGACTTGGGTTGAGGAAAAGAATCCGTACTACAAACTGCTGGATAATTCTAAGGTTTGCCGCAAGATACTTAAGGCCTTTGGCTGCGATGGCATAATCATTAATGGACACATGCCTGTAAAGAAGGGTAAGAATCCTGTACATGCCGGAGGCAAGGCTATCATAATTGACGGTGGATTTGCAAAGGCTTATCAAAAGACCACAGGCATTGCAGGTTATTCCCTGGTTCAGAATTCATATGGCTTCATTCTTTCCGCTCATGAAAAATTTGAGAGCAAGGAAGTTGCCGTAAGAGATGAAATAGATATCCATTCAACTCAGGTTGCAAAGGAAAATATTAAAAAGAGAATGCTTAATAAGGATACCGATATGGGTAAGGAAATGAGCCAGAAGATAGAGCAGCTTCAGATGCTTATTTACGCATATCGTAACGGAATTATTGCACAAAAGGAGTAAATATGAAATTCGAATATGTACCGCAGGGAGTTTGCCCGAGGCTTATACAATTTGATCTTTCAGAAGACGGAAGCGTTCATGATGTTGTTTATACCGGCGGATGCAATGGTAATCTTAAGGCTATTGGAAAGCTCGTTGAGGGCATGCCTGCTGATAAGGTGATTGAAATACTTCAGGGTAACAGATGCGGACTCAAACAGACAAGCTGCGCAGATCAGCTGACAAAGGCCCTTGAGGCTGCAAAGGCACAGATGAAATAGCAAAATACTATTGATTTTTAAGGCTTTATATTGTAAACTGTTTAGGCGCGCTGATGAGTGCGCCTAAATAAATAATATGCGTAGTTTAACTAAGCACGGACGATTGACCGAGTGGCTAAGGAGCTCGCCTGGAAAGCGAGTAGGGCTTAACGGCCTCGTGGGTTCGAGTCCCATGTCGTCCGCCAGACATAAAAAAGAGTACCAATGGTACTCTTTTTTCATTATAATAATCCTAACAAAGAGCAAAATTGAGGAGTCCAAAAGGATATGAAAAAACTAATTGTAATTCTATTAATTCTGGCTATGTTTACCTGCACCGCTTTCGCCGCAGGAACAAGCACGTTCAGCGTAGGAAAAAGCACTGCTACCTACGTAACAATTCCCATGGACGGGAGTACAAAGGTAACCGTGACTCTTGGTCAAAACTCGGTAAACAAAGATATGAGCTTTGCGGACCATATTAGTAAGGCGGCAAGCGAGTTTGGCGCCACACCAAGCGTATCCGTAAACGGAACCTATTTTAATGCTTATTATAAAACGAATCAGGAACTCGGCTTCCCTGATAACTGTGCAAATATTACGCAGACCGTAATGATTAATGGCAGAGTTGTAACCGGGGGAGGCTCCGGCTATAAGGCAACGCTTGGAATCACATCAGACGGCAGAGCTTTGATAGACAATGTTGAAATCAAGCCGTATCTTGAGGTCTCCGGCAGCAAATACTATTCCTGGGGCGTAAATAGAAACTTTGTCAGCAACAGTACCGCGGTCAGCATTTTTACCGAGGAACTCGGCTATCCGGTTGATATTCCGGAGACATGCAAGGTTCTTGTTATCAGTAATGGGAAGATTTCAGCTGTAAGTAGCGGAAGCGCCGGTACTGAGGTTTCGACCGGCACCAGCCTTGTCGTCTTTGGCGAGGATGCCTGGAAGAATGCGATTAAGTGGAACCCATCTCTTAAGGCCGGTTCATCTGCGAGCATTAAAACGGAGTTTAATCCGACTAACGGAATCAAGACTGATTGGAACAAGGTTGTGACAGCGGTTGCGGGAAATCCGTGGATTCTATCCGGAGGCGTTGATATGACAGATGGCTATACTCCGACAGAAGCAAAGCTAAACCGTGATGCTGTTCTGCAAAGAACTTTTGCCGGAGTAAAATCTGACGGCACTTTGATAATAGGAACAGTGAATGCAAGTCCAGCAGGACTTGCGAGCGTACTTGCTACTCAGGGAATCGTTGATGCGATGCTCCTTGATGGTGGCGGAAGCAGCGCTCTGGCAAGCAATGGAAAGGCTGTAACAAGTCCGGGTAGAAAGCTTGCGAATGTAATTCATTTTTATACAAGCGGATCCGGTTCAGCTGTGTCTGATCCTGTTAAAAGCGACATTCCTTTTACCGACGTAAGCGCAAGCGCTTATTTCAGGAATGCAGTTAAATGGGCCTATCAAAACCAGGTAACATCCGGTGTCAGCAGCACATTGTTTGGCCCAAACGAATCATGCACAAGAGGACAGGTTGTCACCTTCCTTTGGAGAGCGGCAGGTAAGCCTAGCCCTGCGAAAACAGATAATGTATTTACTGATGTAAAATCCAGTGACTATTATTATGAAGCAGTTCTTTGGGCTGTTGAGAAGGGAATTACAACAGGATCATCAGCAACAATATTCAGTCCTGATGAGCCATGTAGCAATGCACACATCGTTACATTTATTTGGAGAGCTCTGGGATCACCGGATAAAACGGGACAAGGTTCATGGTATAGCGATGCAATTACATGGGCTGAAAAAAGCGGACTTTTGAAAGGTACATACAACGGCACCTTTAATATTGAAGCGAACTGCCCACGAGCAAATGTTGTTGAGTATCTTTACAGGTATTATTCAAAGTAATATAAACCATTCGGGGATAATTTACAGATATTGCTGAAAGGCGGCTGTAAAAAGTAATTTATTATTTTACTCAATCATGGTAGAATATATGAATATTGATTGAGGAGAAAAATAAATGAATAAATACAGAGATTTTGATAATTATTTAAAAGAGTTCCCGGATGAAAACGGATACTTCGGTAAGTATGGCGGAAA
>DCHA01000010.1:4218-4693 GCA_002315535.1 Firmicutes bacterium UBA1764
TTAGTTGAAGCATTTAAGGAATTTGCTGAAGGTTACAACACTATTGCACAGAGTGCACAGTTCATCGCAGAGCTCAGACGTATTAGAAAAGAATTCCAAGGAAGACCGACTCCTCTGTACCACTGCCAAAGACTTTCAAATCTTCTTGGAAAAACCCAGATTTATCTTAAGAGAGAAGATCTTAACCACACCGGTGCCCACAAGCTTAATCACTGCATGGGTCAAGGACTTCTTGCTAAGTATATGGGAAAGAAAAAACTCATTGCTGAGACCGGAGCAGGCCAGCACGGGGTTGCTCTGGCAACTGCCGCAGCATACTTCGGACTTGAGTGTGATATTTATATGGGCGAGGTTGACATCGCAAAGCAGGCTCCAAATGTAACAAGAATGAAGCTTCTTGGCGCAAGAGTAGTTCCTGTTACTGAAGGTCTTAAGACCTTAAAAGAAGCAGTTGATGCAGCATTCGTTGCATATT
>DCHA01000022.1 GCA_002315535.1 Firmicutes bacterium UBA1764
ATGGACGAAATCGAAAAGTCCTTAAAGCTTCCTCAGAGAGGCGATGTAGTAACCGGTAGCGTTGTTCTTGTCAAAGATGAGTACGTTGTAGTAAATCTTGGTTGCAAGAAGGATGGTATGCTTCCTGTTGAAGAAGTTGGTCTTGAAGAAGGACAGACTCTTAAGGATATGCTTAGCGAAGGCGACGAAGTACAGGCTAAGGTAATTAAGACAGACGACGGCGATGGCAATATTCTTCTTTCAAAGAAGAAACTGCAGTCCGGCGAAAACTGGGATGAAATCAGCGCAGCTGTTGACAGCAGAGAAGTTCTCAACGTCACAGTTGTTAGAGAAGTTAAGGGCGGCGTTATCGCTTCCTATAAAGAAGTATCAGGCTTCATTCCTATGTCACAGCTTGCAGATCATTATGTAGAATCTGCAGAAGAATACATCGGAAAGACTCTTCCTGTAAGAGTAACAAGAGTAGACCAGAGAAGAAATAAGGCAGTATTCTCACACAAGGCTTTCGTTATGGAAGAACGTAACAAGAAGATTGCTGAAATTTGGGATACACTTTCAGTTGGCGATGTAGTTGAAGGTAAGGTTATGAGATTCACAGACTACGGTGCATTCGTAGATATCGGCGGAATCGATGGACTCCTTCACATTTCCGAGATTTCTTGGGGCAAGCTCAAGCACCCACAGGAAGCTCTTGAAATCGGCCAGACTGTAAACGTAAAAATTTTGTCAATGAATTCTGAAAAAGGCAAGATTAGCCTCGGTCTCAAGCAGAACGCACCGGAACCATGGAGCGTTATTGATGAGCAGTACCACATCGGAGACGTTATTTCCGGTAAGGTTGTTCAGATTAAGGAATACGGTGCATTCATCGAACTCGCACCTGGCCTTGACGGACTTGTACACATTTCAGAAATCGCATATAAGAGAGTAAACAAGGTTGCTGATGAACTTACAGTTGGTCAGGACGTTGAAGCTAAGATTCTTGAGATCGACAAGGAAAGAAAGAGAATCTCCCTGTCAATCAAGGAGACTCTCGAAAAACCGGCTGAAGAGCCAAAGGCTGAAGAAGTAGCTGCAGAAGCTGCTACAGAAGCTGCTCCAGTAGAAGCTGAGTAGTTTTCTTCGGAGATAAATGACTTGAGTCAATTATGAACCCCGCGTACTTCTCGTACAGCGGGGTTCTTTCATTGTACAGGTCTTCAAAGCTCTGGCCCGGTTTGAAAACAATCCCGCGTGAGTCAAGATTCTTGACTCTTTTCTGAAGTTCGTAAAAACTAACCTTAAGATATACTACTTCGGCAATCTCGCTGAGGTGCTGCATTGCTTTTGGATAATAGCAAACGCTGCCGCCGGGAGAGATTACATAGTTTTCGCAGTTAATATTTGAAAGGACCTTTTCCTCCAGAGCGGTGAAATAATCGTTACCATGAAGGTTGATTATTTCTTGGAGCTTCATGCCCTCATTTTCTTCGATTATTGCATCCCCATCGATAGCCTGCATGTTAAGCTCTTTTGCAAGCAGTCTTCCGATAGTAGATTTGCCGGAGCCCGGCATTCCGATTAAGACAATATTTTTTTTCATAGCATTATCCTTTAATAAGATTCATATAAAAAAATTATACCATATTATGTGTTATAATTAAGTATTAGAAATAATTATGAATATTTATGCAATTTCTGATTTACATCTTTATTTCTCTGTCGGGCCTGAAAAGACCATGGACTATTTCGGAGATACCTGGGTAAATCACACGGAAAAACTGAAGAACAATTGGATGAAAATTGTGCAGCCGGACGATGTCGTAATCATGCCCGGTGATTTTTCGTGGGCAATGAAGCTTGAAGAGGCGGAAAAGGATTTTGAATATTTGAGGCAGCTTCCCGGCAGAAAAGTATTCGTCAGGGGGAATCATGATCTTTGGTGGAGCAGTATGAAAAAAATGAAGGCACTTTATCCGGAGGTCGATTTTATTCAAAACGATTCGATAATAATAAATGGCGTTGCCATCATGGGCAGCCGTGGGTGGATTGGTCCATCCGACAAGGATTTCTCTGAGGAGACCGACAGGGTTATTTACGAAAGAGAGAGGCTGCGTTTTGATATGTCATATAAAACCCTTGAGGGAAAGGAATATGATAAGCTGATTTGTGCAACTCATTTTCCTCCTAAGGATTTCATGGATCTGTTCAAAGACTATGGAGTCGACAAGGTGGTTTACGGACATCTGCACGGGGCTTCGGCATTTGCAATGGGACCTGAAGGCATGATAGACGGGATAGAATACAGGCTCGTTTCATACGACAGACTGAAGGGCGTGCCTCAGCTAATAGTTAACGCATAATATTCAGTTTTGTGGTATAATAAAGTATTATGAAACATATATTTATTGTCAATCCTGCCGCAGGTGGCGGGGCTGCGGAAACTAAATATTTACCGAGAATACTCAGCGCTGTTAAAGCAAATAACGCTGATTATGAAATACACAGAAGCCTTTCTGCGGCTGATACTACTAATTGGATAAAGCACAGATCGCAAAATGGGGACCATGTGCGTTTTTATGCTGTCGGGGGCGACGGGACAATTAATGATACTATCAGCGGACTCATTGACTGTCCTAATACTGAGCTTGCGGTTATCCCTTGCGGCAGCGGCAACGACTTTGTTCGCAACTGGACTAAATCAGAGGATAATTACAGCATTGATGCTCTGATGAATGCAAAGGAAAGCTTCCCTGTTGATGTCATCTCTTATAACGGAGAATACAGCATCAATATGGTTAATATAGGGGCTGACTGCGATGTAGTTGTTCAGGCAACTGCTCTTAAGGATAAATTCCCGGGCTCTGCGAGCTATATTGCCGGAGCATTAAGGGTTTTGCCGAAGTCACCGAAATATCACATGACCTACAGCATAGATGATGGGGAAGAAATCGAAAGCGATTTCCTTCTTATGTGCATAGCGAACGGCAGGTACTGCGGCGGCGGATTCATGTCTTGTCCAAAGGCAAGTCTGTCTGACGGCAAAATGGATCTGTGTCTGGTAAATCCTATCGGGGGACTAGGCCTTGTTCCTCTTATGATGGTTTATCGCCAGGGTAAGCATGTAGATGATCCAAAGTACGAAAAGTATGTAAAGTATGTTCAGTGTGAAAAGTTCAGGCTGACCGCAAGGGATGCTGTGAATGTTTCAAAGGACGGCGAAGTATCGAAGTTTGTATCGGCAGAGTTTAAGGTGCTTCGGGGTGCGATAAATCTCGTAATCCCTGAGGACTCGAAGCTTATAGATAAATAGTGGCCATATCATTATGGCCAATGTACGGAGATGTATCGAAGTGGTCATAACGGGGCTGACTCGAAATCAGTTAGGCGGCAACGCCACGTGGGTTCGAATCCCACCATCTCCGCCATTTTTTTAGAAAGGATGTAGCTTTATGGACGATTTTAAGAAATGCATGGTTGTTGACAAGGCATTAATCATTGTAGGTGCAATGGGCGTTATTGGCGGAATTGTTGCAATAATTCTTGCAGTTAACGGAACAATATTATTGGATTTAAACTATATTCTTCTTATCCCGCTTGCAGGCTTTTTCATTTACTGGGGAATTAAGCAGATGAAAAAGGATAAGGAAAAATATCACGTTGACTAATGTGGGATAAGCTGAAGAATGCGGAAAAGCCAATCGTTTTATACGGGACCGGCAATGCCGCAGAAAAAATAATCGATGAATTAAATAAAAGAGATATAGCCATCGCAGGTATTTTTGCCAGCGATGGTTTTGTTCGCTCAAGGAGCTTTGCGGGATATCCCGTGATAAGCTACTCTGATGCAAAGAGGCAATTTGGTGACATGATAGTTCTGCTTTGCTTTGGATCGCATCTCGAGTCCGTAATTGAAAACTACAGACGAATTGCAGGCGAGCAGGAGCTTTACGCTCCGGACCTGCCTATTGCCGGAGGCGAGCTTTTCACGAGTGAATATGAAAGGCAGCACCTGACCGAAATTGAAGATGCAAAGGCTTTGTTTGAAGATGAGCAAAGCATCAGGGTGTTCGAAAATACGATCAGATATAAGGTGAGCGGGAAGATTGATTATCTGTTTGATTCTGATACGGATGATGCCGAAAATTGGTCGATTTTGGGGCTGAACTCCGAGGATATCTTCCTGGACCTTGGGGCATACAACGGCGATACGGTAGGGCAGTTTTTAGCCTATACGAGCTATAATCCTCGTATGGTATATGCGGTTGAGCCGGAGCATCGAAATTTCAGAAAGCTTGGCGAATATGTGGACAGCATATGCTCGGAAAAGGGGATAGAAAGAGATCGCTTTGAGCTGATTAATAAAGCAGTCGGAAGCAGCGAGTGCATTGTGTATTTTACCAAGTCCACGGGGCGCGGCGGGGCGGTCGGGAAAGGAAAGGGCAGTCCTGTTGAAATGAGCACGGTTGATAGGATCCTTGGCGGCAGAGATGTGTCGGTGATAAAAATGGATCTTGAGGGGCAGGAGCCTTTTGCGCTTGAGGGCGCCGCACAGACTATTAAACGCTGTAAGCCAAAGCTGCTTATTTCGGCCTATCACAGAAGTGATGACCTTTGGGTCTTGCCCAAAATGATAAAAGCTCTGAACCCTGAGTACAAGCTGTACCTCAGAAAGAGTCCGGCAATCCCTGCATGGGAAATAAATATATATGCAATATAGGAAATAAAAAAGAGGAATCCCTAGGAGATTCCTC
This sequence comes from Firmicutes bacterium UBA1764, assembly GCA_002315535.1. Taxonomy (GTDB): domain Bacteria; phylum Bacillota; class Clostridia; order Peptostreptococcales; family Anaerovoracaceae; genus UBA1764. The sequence goes on from DCHA01000022.1 coordinate 4,734, forward strand.
TTTTGCATAGTTGGGTTTAAGTCGACTTAAATCT
>DCHA01000032.1:0-175 GCA_002315535.1 Firmicutes bacterium UBA1764
TGAAGGCACCGGTCTTGAAAACCGGACATGTGAAAGCATGCGTGGGTTCAAATCCTACTATCTCCGCCAATTTTTTTAAACTTGGGGAAGTACTCAAGAGGCTGAAGAGGACGGTTTGCTAAACCGTTAGGGTTCGTAAGGGCCGCGCGAGTTCGAATCTCGCCTTTCCCGCCAT
>DCHA01000032.1:271-18906 GCA_002315535.1 Firmicutes bacterium UBA1764
CCAAAACCGCGTGCCGAGGGTTCGAATCCTTCTGCCCCTGCCAAAATATTTATCGGGGTGTAGCGCAGCTTGGTAGCGCAACTGCTTTGGGAGCAGTGGGCCGCACGTTCAAATCGTGTCACCCCGACCATTTTTGGTCAAGGGCCTTTAGCTCAGTTGGTCAGAGCATCCGGCTCATAACCGGCAGGTCCCGGGTTCAAGTCCCTGAAGGCCCACCATTAATTACTTGATATTTTGTTAATGGTGATATAAAATTTCATATGTGTCTGCCCAGGTAGCTCAGTCGGTAGAGCAGTAGACTGAAAATTTACGTGTGGCTGGTTCGATTCCGGCCCTGGGCACCATTAAAAAAGATCCAAATCAAATGATTTGGATCTTTTCTTATTAATACTTCTTTTAGTTCATTATGTTTTCAAATAATGCGAAGCCTTCGGGATTTTCCATTGCTTGGACAAGGAAGCGATTTGCAATCTGCGTGGTGATAACGATATCGTTATGCGTCTTTCCCTGAATCAGCATTTGATTCTGAGGTCTGTTAATTTCAGTCGTAATGTTGATTGTGTAACCGCAGTTCTTCTTCAGATAATCCCTGAGATTTAAGAGCAGAAGCATAACGTTCTTATCCGACTCATCCTTGTCAATTTCATCATTGCTGATAATAATTATATTAGTCAGGTGCTTGTCGTTTGTGCTATCAAGCCACTCCTTATTAGTCTCAAGGCGCTCTCTGATTTCTTCCCAGCTGTATGAATCATTTTGAATGCTTTCCGTGCTGAAGCTTTCATCGTTATAAGCCTTCAGCCTGTCGAGGTACTTTGCAAAATCCTTGCTCCAGCCTATGATCAGGTAATTGCGTTTTTCTTTAGTATTCTCGATTGTTTTCATCATCTCTGCAAAAGCAAGCTCATTTGAATGATCATTATCATCAAATGCATTAATTATGGTCTGTACGTTCTCCGGCTGGACGCAGGCAAGCGCAAAGACCTTTGAAATCAGCTCCTTAGAATACAGAATCTTTACTTTATCATTTTTATTATCGATTGTCTCTGTTGCAATTTCTGCTGCGGATAGATTCCTGTAATCATAGATGACCGCTGCGATTGACGGCATCTTTTCGCTGCCTATATAAGCGTTGTTTGCCTTGAGGTAAGAAACTACTGAAAGCAAAATCTGTATGGTTTCAAAGTCATCTCCACCGTTTATTATTACATTTCTTGCTCTGTCCAGAGCGCACATAGGATATGTGTTTTCACTTAAGAGGTCGCCGGAGCGGAAAATGGTCGTAATCCTTCGCTCTTTTTTGGCAGTGTCTTTCTCGTCATCATCATATCTCAAATGACCCCAGCCGACTTCCTTCGCGGTGTGCTCCATTTCTTCCTTTGGAAGATTATCAACTATAACGACATTGCCGGAGACACCTCTGCTGTTATTGCATTCCATTATTTCGTCGATGATGGTATGAGTATTGTCGTTAAAACCGAGAATGACTGTATGATTTTTCTCCACAACAGCGGAGTGACCCTTTTTCATTTCCCCGATTTTTTCTTCAATGCCGTTTCCAACTATACCTATGATAGTACTTGTGAAAGCCATGCCGAGGAAAGTGATGAGCAGCATAATAAAGATAAGATGCTTATCATCAGTGGAATCAGCTGTGATGGTGCCCTGGTCAATTAAGTGCATAAGGCTTTGCCACAGTGACCATCCGAGGCCCTTGTCAGTAAACAGCAGCATTACTATGAAGCCGCAAATAAAGACTATTATTAGTCCACATGCGAACAGCAGCAGTACCTGGTTCCAAAAGCCTTTAGAAACAAAATCGTCAAGCTCGTATCTTAGTTTTTTAGGTAGGGTGTATTTTTTCTTTTTCATTTTCATTGCCCGTTAAATAAGAAATGGCCGAGAGCTTTTATTCTCCCGGCCGTGAAATCCATTGTTATTACTTCATGTATGTGATAAGAATCTTTACAGCCTGAGCTCTCGTTGCTCCATCAAGCGGTGCAAGAATCTTTCCGAGAAGTCCGGTATGTCCTTCAACGATCTTGTTTGCTACTGTCCACTGGAATGCTTCAAGGCAGGATGCAGAAATCTTATTTGCATCAGAGAAAGCGCTCAGATTTGCTCTTGCTGATGTGTCTTCCCCAACTGCGCCTGCATACTTATAAAGCATTGTGAACATGTCCTGACGGGTGATTTTTTCTTCCGGTCTAAAGGCTGTTCCTGCGGTGATGATATTCATGTCTCCGGCCCATGCAAGAGTCTTGAAGTACCAGTCCTTTTCAACAACATCTGTAAATCTGCTGTCGCCGTTGATTACTGCATTTCCGTTTGAGATAAGATATGTGTTTGCAAGCATCTGAACGAACTGTGCTCTTGTAAGTGATCCTTCCGGAGCGAAGGTGGTAAGGGTCATGCCCTTTACGAGCTTTCTGTCTGCGGCCTCTACAACATATGAGTAGAACCAATCCTTCTTTACAACATCGGTAAACTTGTTTTCAACAAGCTGCATGCTGAGAGTTTCACCAAGGTATAAGTCTCTTACATAAAGAGTGCTGTCTGTAACCCAAAGATCTCCCGGCTTTGAGAGATTATCGGAAAGCTCTCTGTTATTCCAAACGCTGTATACGCGTCCGTTTTGAATCTTTCTGATAGCGTGGTTGTTTGTATCGGATACATAGATTGTTCCGCCGTCCATTACGAATACGCCTTGTGGGTGATCGAATTCAGCGACTGCAACACGTCCGTCAACATAATCTCCATCGTACTGTCCTTCAGTTTCTGATTCGTATTCAATACCTGCGATTACAACGAGATTCTTTCCATCGTAGCTGTCGATTCTGTTCTTTCCTGTTTCAGCGATGTAGAGCTTGCCTGCATTGTAGCTGAGTCCCATAGGCTCTGTAAGGCCTGAAACATACTCAGTCATCTTCAGCGTTGCCTCATCTATTTTATAGATCTTGCTCGTTCCGGTTTCACTGAAGTAAAGGTTCCCTGCGTTGTCAACAGCAAGGCCTGTCGGATAGTCGAGATCCTTGACGAGTACGCTTACTTTACCGTTCTTTTCGAAAAGCACGGCTCCTTTGTCAGGATAAGAATACGCGATGCCATCATTAAATTGTATTGATGCAAAGATCTGATCCTCAGTGTCTGCCAAGCTGTCTGCAAAGGCAAAGCCTATGCAAGAAAAAACCATTGCCAGAGCTAAAATAATTGAGGTAATACGTTTCATGGTTTCATTCCCTTTCTATTATCTCAGTGAATTAAGGGTAAGGACTTCAAAGCCTTCTGCCTTTCCCTTTAATTTAATACTTGTTCCAAGAGATGTTGTCTCAGCCCTTTCTCCTAAAGCATCAGCAACAACTCTACTTATATAAATAGTGCCTTTTGGGGCATTACTTTCAAGTCTTGATGCGGTGTTAACCGTATCGCCAATTGCCGTATAGTCCATACGCTTTGCGGCGCCTATGTTTCCTACAACGGCAGGGCCGAAGTGAACACCGATTCCGAAGTCTACGTTTCTGCCGAACTTTTCGTAAAGCTCAGCTCCAAGCTCCTTTGCTCCGGCAACCATATCCATAGCGGCGCAGCATGCGAGGTATATCGGATCCTCCTGAGGGAGTGGGGCGTTCCAAAACGCCATAGTGCAGTCCCCGACAAACTTGTCCAGGGTTCCGTGATGCCTCATGACGCATTCGGTCGTCAGCGTCAGATATCTGTTAAGTATTTCTACAATCGTTTCCGGCGCCAGAGACTCACTCATTGTGGTGAAACCTCTGATATCTACGAAGAGAACTGCAATATCATAATTCTTTCCGCCAAGTGCAAGCGCATTCTGGTCGGTTTTAAGAAGCTGATTAAGTACAGCAGGGTCTACGTATTTTCCGAAGGCCTCTGTTACTCTGTGCTTTTCTGCCAGAGCCTTTATATAATTTACCGCAACCGCACCGATAAAGATTATCGTTGAGCAAAGCGGTATCCAAAGTACATGGAGTATGATTTCAGCCTTGTATAAAAGAAGACAAGCAAGGACTGATAATATCAATACTGCAAGCCAGATTATCAGAGACTGAACCATCTTTCTGTCCAAAAGGAAGAAGAGAAGGGCAGCTGAAATAACAAAGAGTATTGCAAGCTGCATTATTTCCGGAGCTTCCTTTGGGAAGAAGCCGTTCTTCAGTGCATCGATCTGGTTTGCCTGAATTTCTATTCCGTACATTACATCAGCGTGGTCGATTGATGTTCTGTATTCATCACCGAGTCCTGATGCGTACGGTCCGATTAAAACGATCTTGCCATCAAAGAATGAAGGCTCGATTGTTTTGTTAATTAAGTCTGCAACCGAGATGCTTTCGTAGTATGCTCCGGCCTTAGCAGTGAAGGGGAGGTACCAGAAATCACCGGTCAGCTTTGGCTCGTTTACATCAAGGCCGTAGTAGTCACAGTAGAGCTCATAGAGAACTCTTGGCATGGTCTTGAACGTGCCTTTTCCCTCAACCTCGACCTCGTACATTACGTGGCGGATGTTTCCGTCGCTGTCAACCATTGCGTTGATACAGCCAAGCTTTGCGGCCTTTGCAAGCGCATCATAGGGCTCGTCCCATTTAAGAATTGAGCGGCTGTTTACGTAAAAGCTTTCGCCATCGTCGACAATGCTTGAGCCGTAGGTTCCGGCGCAGGCTACTACAACGTTGCCCGCACGTTTGCAAACCTTTGCAAAGTAGTCATCCGTCTCTTTGTCGGACTCGCCGGTAAAGAGCACGTCGAGTGCGATTGCTGCAGGCTCGGAATTAGGGTCGCTAAGCAGATAGCTTACAGCATCTGCATAGACGCTTCTGTCCCAAGGCATCTGTCCTATCTCGTCGATTGCGCGGTCGTCTATTCCGACAATTACGATATCACCGTTTACAGCCTGCGCCCTTTGGTAGAGCGCATCCGATACCGTAAAGTCCTCGTTATCCAGCCACGACGTCGCACATAGTACGGTTAAGAGCGCGGCTGAGAGTAGGGATATGAATAGTTTCTTTATGAAAAGATTATTCATGTTTAATTAGATCTTTTAACTGCGAAGCATAATACTACATGATATGCAAATGAATTTTCGGTTGCGCCAGCTATTCTTGGCATTGTAATAGAAGAATTACTGTTTGAAGGTCCTGCATATTGCAGTGATACTGTTGTGCCGCTAATATCCGCGCTATACCAATCAAATGTATTATAATGCTGTGGATATGGGTCTTCCCAATTTGTAGTGTTTGTAAAGTAAGTGGTCTGATAGTTGTCAACTTTATTAACGAAATCTTCGCTAGTAATATTTGATGGACTTGCAATACGAGACTGATTCAATGCTTGGTACTTTGATTCCACAAACCTGTTGCAGCCAGTTTTATATCTTAACCAATAGAATGTTTTAGTTCCTGAATATGTTCCTCCACCAGTTACTATATTAAATGCATTTACGTAACTATCGGATTTAATTTTTCCATTGTTTGTGATGCTAGCTCCTGTATTGTTGACAATGCTTGCGCCTGATGCAACATTAATTACACCATCGGAGTTGATTATTAAATTAACTCCTGAATCGAGAATTAATTGTCCATTTAAGTTGAGGGTAGCATTGTTAATGGTATTTCCTTTAACAGTAACAAGTGAGCCTTCGTTAATTGTGACCGTTTTATTTGAATTGATTATGAATCCATTTGTGAATTCTACATCACCACTGAATGTATAGTCGTTATCTATTATTGCCACTTCATCAATTACAACTTTTGATCCCTCTGGAACGCTTAATGAGTTGCCCGCGAGAGCCATTTTGGCAGTATATGTTACATCTGAATTACCTACAACAATCTCATAGCATCCATTGTCTCCTGTTAATTTGCTTGTTCCATTATAAAGATCAATGGCAACCCCTGTTGTTTCTACAGTTACATATAACTTTGAACCTTCGTATGCCGTGAATTCATTGATGGATGCATTGCTTGTTGTAATTCCACTTCCGGATACAGTGTATGAAACAACTCCGTCAATGTTAGCCGGGAAAGTAATTGTGTGGGAGTTAGCTGTGTTAATAGTTATTATTAAATCATTGTCATTAATAGTGAGTTGATAGTTAGAGATGTTTACGTATATCTTTACAGATTCATCAGCTGTTGCTACAAACTCACCGTAATTATCTGTGACTGTTCCCACGTTTGAACCTGTAACAGTAATACCTGCAGTTGTTGTACTTACTGTAAATCCGAAGAAAGTATCCTTAATTACAGTGTAAACCGCACCGTTTGATGTTGTAATGCCTGCTCCAGATGCTGTGAATGAAATTATGTTGTCAACATTTGTTGGCAGAGTGATTTCTACTGTATCGTATTCAATATTTGTTATGCCATTGGTTTGTAAAAGTGCGGAACGATTTGTCTTTGCATGAATGCCGCTAAGCGTTACGCTGCCTGTGATTGTTGTATCTCCATTTGCAGCGAATGAATAATAATTATTTGCGACTGGATCTAAGTCTGTAGCTTTGAATTCAACATCGTTGTTTGGAGCAACTGCAGCAAATTCAAACTGCATACCTCTGATTACAGTGTAAACTGCTCCGTTTGAGGCTGTGATTTCGTCTCCTGAAGCTGTGAAAGTAAGAACTCCAGTTGTATCAGAAGGAAGTGTTATCTTAACTGTTTCAAAGTTAATAGAGTCAACTTTGCCTGTAAGAGCTTCTTCATTTGTTCTTGCATCTACTCCGCTGAGTGTTACACTGCATGCAATAGCCTTATCGCTAACAGCTGTGAAACTGTAGGAATTACCTGACACGTCTCCGGCATTTGTCGCAATAAATTCAATTCCTGTATAAGTAGTAACTGTAAACTCAAAGTCGGTTCCTTTAATTACAGTATAATCAACTTTATTGTCTACTGCTGTTGATGTTGTGATCCCAGCTCCGGAGGTGGTGAAAGTAAGAATATTGTTGGTATCGGCAGGGAGTGTTACTTTTACTGTTTCGATAGTGACTGAGTCAACCTTGTTTGTAAGGGCTGTTTTGTTATCAGTCGCATTAACACCACTAAGCTTTACACTGCATGCGATGGTCTTATCGTTGTCTGCAGTGAAACTATAGGTATTACCTGATGCCTGGCCGACACCTGTTGCGGTGAATTCAACTCCACTTGCGTTGGTAAATGTAAATTCAAATGTTGTATCCTTAACAACTGTGTATTCGGTCTTATTTGTTAAAGCATTAGTGCTGGTAATTGCGCTACTTGATACGCTGAAAGTAAGAACATCAGTTGTGTTAGCAGGTAGAGTTACCTTAACCGTATTAATATTCGCAGAAATAGCAGTGTTGGAAGTTTCAAGGTCTGCCTTTATTGCTTCTGCACTTGTCTTGCTTACTGCGGATATATTCGCGCTTGCCAAAATTGTTTTGTTTGCTTGAATATTATTTAGTTCATATGCTGTTGCAGAGTATGTTCCTTCGGAGAACTGAAGGGTAGCTCCGCTCACGATATTTACTGTGCATGTAAATGATGATCCTGAAGTTACGGTGTAAACATTATTGGCATTCTTTGTTACTGCTTCGCCGTCAACCTTTGGATTTGAAATTGAATAATATGTTGAATCATCTGGGAGATTTACTGTATACGTGGTTGGTGTAGGGGTAGGTGTTACTGATCCGCCGCCACCACTGCTTGATTTTTCTTCAGATTCTTTTGCAACCTGAGACTTTTTCAGTGCATCATCAACTACACTTGAAGCCTTTTCTGCTGCTTCAAGCTCTTTAATCTTTTCTTCCTGAGCCTTCTGATCTGCGGCCTTCATTTCAGGAAGTGCTTCTTTAATATCATTTACAAGCTCAGTTGTGCTTGTATCGAAGGTCTTCGCAATTCTTGCTGCGAGCTCTTCGTTGCCCTGAATTTCTTCAGCAGCGGATGCACTCAGTTCATCGAGGATGTTGTCCATCTTTGCGAGGCCCTGGGCGCCGTCAGCGGATTCGCCTCCAACGAACTTTGAACCTGCTTCAATCTTGTATTTCTTTCCGGTGCCGAGATCTACTGATTCACCGGAGCCATCAAAGAACTTAGCGGCGAAATCTTTGCCGTCTACATCGAACTGTACTGATGTACCTCTGATACCTGTGATCATTGTGTTGGTTCTGATATTCAGGGATTCATCGCTCTTAAGCTTTTCTTCTACATTGCAGAAGATACTTCCGTCAATAATGTAAAGCTCCAGCTTTCTTCCTGATTTGCGAATTTCGATTTCAGAAAGGCTGTCGATCTTTACTGCCTTTGACTTATCCAGTGCTACGTATGCATAGCTGTCCTTGCCGGTCTTAATTGTGTAGCCACTGTAAAGATTCATATCCTCCTTTACAGTCTGCTTTTTGCCGGAGGCGTTCTTAACTGTTACTGTGCCACTTGTGCTTGAAAGCTTTACTGTTGTCGATTTGATTTTGCTTGCTGCGAAGCATTCCGATACGGAAGCAAAAATCATAATGAGACAGAGAATAAATGCCAGTAATCTCTTGTACTCGTTTCTCATAGTTGTTCTCCTTTGATGTGTCGTTACTTTAAATGTTTATGTTAATAAATTAATACCTAAGTTATTGTTCCCAAGCCTTGCTTTCTTCAAAGCGCTTTAGGAGTTCCAAGTCTATGCTGCCTTCCTTTTCTGCCATGATGTGCAGAATAGATAAGGCCTTGTCAACAGGCATTGCAGGTTTGTATGGTCTGTCGACAGCAGTAAGGGCATCAAATACGTCAAGTATTGTAAGAAGTCTTACCTCTCTTGAAATCTGATCTGCCGTAAGCTGGTTTGGATAACCTTTTCCGTTCAGCATCTCGTGATGACCTGCGGCCCACTCCGGAACCCTTGCATATATTTTCGGGAAGGCTACGTTGTCCAAAATCTTTCTTGTTACGACAACATGGCTTTCCATGATAGCTCTTTCTTCTTCTGTGAGGGTACCTTTCTTAATCGACAGGTTTTCGAATTCCTCATCAGTGAGCCATCCGGTGCTGTGCAGATCCTTGACCATTGCTATCATGTCGTCCTGCAGGAAGCCTGCGCCGTTAATCTTATCTACCAGAGCGAGTATATCGTCGCATTTGCCTATAATCTTTTCGTATTGAGGCTTTTCAATGCGTCCCTCCAGCAAATCGATCTTTGCAAGCAGGGTCTTTTCATGAAGTCTGTTTTTAAGTCTTTCATAAAGTGGGCCGAGTCTGTCAGGCTTGTTCATAACCTCAAGAGGTACAACGAGCTTGCCTACATCGTGCAGCCAAACACTCATAAGAAAGGCTCTTCGTTTATTCTCATCAAAGCGATATGGGCTGTTTGTTTTATCCAACCAATTGATGAAATTAGTTGCATATCTGACCATATTCTTTGTGTGATTTGCATTGTATGGCGATCTTTCATCAATGGCTGTTGAAAGTGTTCCAACCAAGGAATCAAGAAGCTGCATAATCTGATCAGAGTACTGCATGTTTGTAATGCTTATCGCTGCCTGTGATGCGATAGCGTTGATAAGCTGCTCGATGCTTGCATCAAACGGAATTGTTCGTCCGAAGCTATCCTTAGCATTAATGAGCTGCATTACCCCGATGATTTCTTCCTTTTCATTGCTCATCGGAACCATGAGTACGCTTTTTGTTTTGTATCCGGTCATCTCATCATACTTGTAAGAGCCGTAGAAGTTAAAATCTGTGTCTCCGTGAATATCAGGGACATTTACAGACTTGTTGTTTAGTGCTGCCCATGCACTTGCATAGCTCGGATCCAGTGGAACCGGAGGCAGGCTGATTGGGGCATCGTGTCCGCCTTGTCTGATGTTCTTCGAGAGGGTAACCATTCTGCAGAAGTGCAGTCCGTCATCTTCTGCCAGATACAGCGTTCCTGCATCGCAGGCGGATATTTCCATTGCGCTGTCTAATATCATTGACAGCAGCTTTTCTCTGTCGCGCTCTGCAGATAATGCGAGGCACAAATCAATAAATCTTTTTGCTTTAAGCTCGTCGGTTAAACCATATTTATCTTCTCTGGCAAAGAAGACGTTCGGATTAACAGCCTTTGCTTCCATTTCAGCAATGCGCAGCTCCGGATCAGTTCTGTAGCTGCTGTGGTGAATGATGATGGTGTTCTTGGCATTGCAAAGAAGTCCAAGCTCAGCCGATTCATTCCACGGGTTGTGGCCGAAGCCTCTGTTTGTAATAGCTTCTGTATCACTGTATTGGCCATCTACAAAGAGATAGTCGCAGCCCTGTGCGAAATCTATGAATTCATCCTTAAAGCCTTCTGTGATAGAGCAGTCAGTTGCGAAAACTACTGATTCTCTTCCTGATTCAAGTCTGTATAACGTAACTCCGTTAGGATGTATTCCTCTTAGTGTTTTGACGATAATTCCGTCGATTACTATCTCCGAATTTTCTCTCAGGTCAGTAAAGGTAAAATCCGCCGGAAGTTCGTCTATGCTAACCGGCCATGTCGGTGGCTCGTATAGAGCTTCGATCTGCTGCTTTGTGGAAATTCCATTATGTTTGCATCCATATACCTCAAAGGAGAAGTCTTTATCAAATGCATTAGGACACATAGCGAGCCCAATGAGATGGTCTGCGTGAGCATGGCTTAAGAAAAGCTTAACGTGCTTTTCATCCTCTGTTAAGAAGTCATTAAGCTTTAGGATTCCTGTGCCGGCATCAAACACAACAACCTGATCCAGCATGCGAATAAGTATGCATGTGCTGGCTCCTCCAAATTCATTGTATTTGCTTCCATCAACAGGAACAGAACCTCTTGCTCCCAGTATCTTTATATCCAAAAATCCGCCTCCGGAATTAATTGCCGAAAATGTTATGCTTTCTATTATATGTATACAGAATATATTATACATCATGTGTGTGTGAAATAACACAAAAATGGAATAAAAATGTCAATGAAAAAATTGCAATAAAAAACGGTCTGCGTGCTTAATTTTTCACGCAGACCGCATATTTTTACTCTAAAGCTTTGCCCTGATAGGTATTTCTTACAGAAAATTCATGTAAGATGCTGTTAAGAACATCATGCTTATTTCTTGTCCACTCCGGAGCGATAAGGGCGTCTCCCGGAGCGTCCCCTGTGAGCCTATGAATTGTTATTTCTTTAGGAATCCATTCGAGGATATCAACTATGCATTTTACATACTCTTCTTTTGTGAGAAGAGGCCACGGATCAGCCTTATAGTCTTCTCCCATCCGGGTCCCTTCCATTACGTGAAGCATGTGAAGCTTCATTCCGAAGGGCTTTTTTGATGCAACGTATTTAGCGGACTCTATAAATTGCTTTTCGTCTTCGCCCTTAAAGCCGAGCATTAGGTGGACAACGGTTTTAATTCCGCAGGCGTTAAGCATGACCATTGCATTACTAAAGATTGCATTTGGATAGCATCTGTTGAAGTCTTCTGCTGTTTTTTCGTTTGCAGTCTGAAAACCAAGCTCCACCCACATAAAGCATTTTTTATTCAGATCTGACAGCACGTCAAGCACCTCGCCATCTATACAGTCAGGTCTTGTTGAAATTACAAGGCCTATTACATCCTCATGGCTAAGAGCTTCTTCCCAAAGCATGCGAAGATACTGGGCGTCGGCATAGGTATTTGTATAGCTCTGGAAGTATGCAAGGAACTTAACCGGCTCCTTCCATTTTTCCCTTGCCGCCTTGATTTGTGTGTCGATATCAGCGGTAAATTCTCCGCTTCCGCCAAGGCAAAATGAGCAGCCTCCGTAGCCCTTATTTCCGTCTCTGTTTGGGCAGGTTAAACCGGCATCAAGTGCCAATTTTACTATTCTTTGTCCAAATTCATTTTTTAAATAAGTTGAAATTGAATTGTAGTGCAGATCTCTGAAATTATCCATAATATGCTGTTTTGTGATATAATTATTTAGTTATGGCTGACAATAAGAAAAAACTAATTTTACATAGTTGCTGCGGACCTTGCTCTACGGCCGTTATTGAACGACTCGTGGAGGATTTTGATATTACGGTTTTTTATTACAATCCGAATATCACAGATCAATGTGAATACATTCACCGCAGAGATGAGGAAATCCGTTTCATCAAGGAATTCTCAGCCAAAACAGGTGCAAAAATAAAATTCATCGAAGGGGATTATGATTCCGAGGAGTATTATAAGGTTTCCTGCGGACTTGAGCAAGCCCCGGAGGGCGGTGCAAGATGCAGTGAGTGCTTTAAGCTGAGACTTGAAAAAACAGTGCAGCTTGCGAAGGCGCAAAATGCGGATTTGTTTGACACTACTCTTACGGTCAGTCCCTACAAAAACTATGATGTGATCAGCAGAATCGCATCAGAGCTTGCGGATGAATATGCTGTTGACTACCTTGCGGGCAACTACAAAAAGAAGGATGGCTACAAGAGATCAATAGACCTGTCAAAAGAATATGATTTATACAGACAGCATTACTGCGGCTGCGAATTTTCAAAGCGCGAGGCAGATGCGGCCAGAGCTGAAAAGGAGGCGTCAAAATGAAATACGTCTCCGTGATAGTTGATAACAATACAAACGCAACTGATGAGCTTTATACCTATGAATCTGAATTCAGCGACATCAAGGTCGGAAATAAGGTCAGCATTCCGTTTTCACAGGGAAACAGAATACTTGACGGTTATATCGCCGCAGTCTCTGATGAAAGGCCCGAGGGCGTTAAAAGACTGAAAAAGGTCAGAACCATAGATCCGGAGTTTTCACTAAGCCCCGAGGCTATGGAAACCGCAATATGGATGCACAGCAGATACATGTGCAGATATATCGAGGCGGTAAGATGCTTCCTTCCGGGGAACACTCCGGCGAAAAGAAAAACAAAGGATCCTTTTGAAGAAATCGTATACGAAGCTTCAAAGCCTGAAAGCCTGAATGATGAGCAGGCGCTTGCATATAAAGCAATCAGCGAAAGCCTGGATAAAAAAAACAGTGATATCTTTCTGCTCTTTGGTGTAACAGGCTCGGGCAAGACCGAGATTTATCTGCAGGCAATGCAAAAGTGCCTGGGCAGTGGGCGCTGCGGAATAATTCTTGTTCCGGAGATTTCACTGACTCCGCAAACCGTTTCAAGATTTGTTAATCGCTTCGGCAAGGAGCAGATTGCGATTCTTCACAGCAAGCTGACGCCACAGCAAAGAGCGGTTCAGTATGCGAGAATCCAAAGCGGCGAAGTAAAAATTGCAATAGGCGTAAGGTCTGCGATATTCGCACCCTTTGACAATATAGGACTCATCGTAATGGATGAGGAGCACGAAAGCAGCTATAAATCAGACAAGAGTCCGAAGTATGACTGCCTGGAGCTAGCGACAAAAAGAGCTATGGCAAACAGCGCCGTGCTTCTGCTTGGAACAGCGACTCCGGCGGTTGCGGATTATTATCGCAGCAAAAATAAAATATTTAAAGAGCTGACTTTAAAGCAGCGCTATAACAAGGTGCCTCTGCCAAGGGTCAGCATAGTCGATATGAGATCCGAGATAAAGGCGGGAAACAAGAGCCTATTTTCCGGAAAGCTTATATCCGAAATGGAAAAATGCTTTGAGCAGGGCAAGCAGGCAATACTCTTCCTGAACAGAAGAGGCTACTCAAGCTTTGTCAGCTGCAGAGAATGCGGATATGTAATGAAGTGCCCGGACTGCGGCATTTCGATGACCTATCACAAGGAGTCAAATGCGATGGAGTGCCATTACTGCGGCAAACGCAGAAGCGTTCCAAAGCAGTGTCCGGAGTGCGGCAGCAAAATAATCGGTCGCTTCGGCGCAGGAACAGAGCAGCTTGAGGAAAAGGCCATTGAGCTTTTCCCCGGTAAAAAAATCGAAAGACTCGATCTTGATACCGTTAAGAAAAAGGGCTCTGTTGACAGCATTCTTAAGCGTTTTGCATCAGGAAAAACAGACATCCTGATTGGAACCCAGCTTGTTGCAAAGGGATTGGATTTCGCAAACGTTGGTCTTGTCGGAATAATAAGCGCTGATGTGAGTCTGAATATCCCGGACTACAGATCTGCTGAGAGGTGCTTTCAGCTTGCGACCCAGGCCGCAGGAAGAGCGGGCAGAGGAAACGAGCAGGGCGTAGTAGTAATACAGACATATACACCTGATCATCCTGCAATAGTCTTTGCCGCAAAGCAGGACTACGAGGCCTTTTACAAGCAGGAAATAAAGATTAGGGAAATCGGCGCATATCCGCCGTTTACGGATATATTCCATATCGTGCTTACCGATAAGGACGAGGAAAAGGTAATCAGGGGCGCAGAAGAGCTTGCTTTCTTGATGGAAAAAAAGCTTGATGACTCATACGTTATTCTCGGGCCGTGCAAGGCTCCGATTAATAAAGCGGGTGAGCTTTACAGGTATCAAATTATAATTAAATCTCCGGCGGGAAAACGCAGAGCCTTAAGCGGCGTTGTCAACGAAGTAAAAAGGACCGGAGTAAACGGATGTTTAGTAACAGTGGATATCAATCCGTATTCACTGATGTAGAGAGGAATAAAAAATGGCATTAAGAGAAATTCGCAAAGAGGGCGACCCCGTTCTTCGCAAAAAGAGCAGAGAGGTTACAGAAGTAAACGACAGAATCCGAGAGCTTATTGACGATCTTACGGAAACTATGAGAAGTGTAGCAGGCGTAGGCCTTGCAGCGCCTCAGGTTGGCGTTCTCAGAAGAGTAGTTGTTGTTGAAGTTGAGGATCAGCTTTACGAGCTTGTAAATCCTGTGATCGTTGAAACATCAGGAGAACAGTTCGAGGATGAAGCTTGTCTTTCATGCCCGGGAAAGCAGGGCGCTGTTCACAGACCTGCATATGTAAAGATTGAAGCGCTTGACAGAAACGGTAACAAGGTCAGCTATGAAGGAGACGGCCTTCTTGCCAGAGCATTCTGCCATGAAACTGATCACTTAGATGGAATTCTGTTTATCGATAAGGCAGAAGAAATCGAGGAATTCGAAGTATGAAGATAGTCTACATGGGAACCCCAAGCTTTGCAGTAAAGCCTCTTGAGGCAATGCATGAAGCGGGTTATGACATAGAGCTTGTTGTCGCTAAGGCCGACAGACCAAAGGACAGGGGAAAGAAGATGCAAAGCTGCGAGGTAAAGTGCTGCGCAGAAAGGCTCGGAATTCCTGTTGAGACTCCGGAAAAGATAAAGGGAAACGAAGAGTTTATCCAAAAGATCAGAGATATTAATCCTGATCTGATTGTTGTTGCGGCATACGGAAAAATTCTGCCGCTTGATATTCTTGAGATCCCAAGGCTTGGCTGCGTAAACATTCACGGATCGCTGCTTCCTAAATACAGAGGGGCTGCTCCGATTCAGCGCGCCGTTATTAACGGTGAAAAGGAAACCGGCGTCACCCTTATGTATATGGGCGAAGGTATGGATACCGGAGACATGATTGCAAAGGCAAAGACAGAGGTTGGCGAAAAGACTGCAGACGAGCTTTTTGTTGAGCTTTGCGAAATAGGATCAAAGCTGCTTCTTGAGTATCTTCCGATGATTGAAAACGGAACCGCTCCGAGGGAAAAGCAAGATGATTCACAGGCAACTCTTGCACCTATGGTATTTAAAGAGGATATAGACTGGACAAAATCTGCACATGAAATTGCCTGCCTTATCAGAGGAACCGAGTGCCGAACTCTTTACAAGGGCGAGGTAATGAAGGTCCACTTTGCAAAGGAGGGCAGCGGCAGCGGCACTGCCGGCACTGTAATCAGTGTGACCAAAAAGGACGTTGAGGTAGCCTGCGGTGAGGGCAGTCTATTCTTAAAGAACGTTCAGCTTCCGGGCAAAAAGGCTATGGATATAGACGCCTTCCTTCTTGGCAACAAGATTGAAGTAGGAACGGTTTTGGGGTAAAATAATAAGTTAGATATTAATGAGTAAAGACAGAAAAGCGGCATATCAAATATTAAAGGAAATCGAGCAGGAAGGAGCGTACTCCAATCTTGCTGTTTCTGCTTTTCTTTCAAAAAATGAAGTGGACAGTCCCGCATTTATTCGCGAGCTTGTTTACGGAGTTTTAAGACAGCAAATTCTCATTGATTACAATATCGATTTGTATGCAAAGAAGATTAAAACAAGTGACAGAATTATTCTGCGCATGGGTATTTATCAGCTTTGCTTTATGAATTCGGTTTCTGATTATGCGGCGGTAAACGAAAGCGTCGAGCTCTCTAAGGGCAACGGCAAATTCATTAACGCGGTGCTCAGGAATTTTATCAGAGATGGCAAAGAGCTAAGGTCAGACAGCCTCTCTGTAAAGTACTCCTGCCACGAAAGCATAGTCGGATTATTAAATAAGGCATATGGCGAGCAGCAAACCGAGGAGATATTAAAGCATTCTCTTGTTACTCCAAAGCTCAGCGAAAGAGTAAACAAGAGCGGTCTCATCTCTATTCAGGGAAAGTCCAGCCAGCTTGCGGTTGAGACTCTGGCGCCAAAGCCGGGCGAGACAGTAATAGATGTCTGTGCGGCACCCGGAGGCAAAAGCCTTTATGCGGCTGACCTTATGAATAACGAGGGTGAAATATACGCCTTTGATTTGTACGAGCACAGAGTTGCTTTGATAAAAAAGGAAGCAGATAGGCTCGGCGTAAGCATAATAAAGGCCGAGGTTCATGACAGCACGGCTTTGATTGAACGCCTAAAAGGGAAGGCAGATGCGGTTATCTGCGATGCTCCCTGCAGTGGACTTGGAACCATAGCAAAAAAGCCGGAAATCAAATTAAAGGGTCTTAGCCCTGATCTGCCCGAACTTTACAAGACTCAGGCAAAAATACTTGAAGTCGCATCTGGATACCTTAAAGAAAACGGCAGACTGCTTTACAGCACCTGCACAATCAATCCAAGGGAAAATGAAAAGCAGATTGATGCCTTCATGGAAAGACACAAAGACGATTTCGAGCTTGTGTCAAGCAAACAGATATTTCCCCATGATGAATATGATGGGTTTTATATAGCATTGATAAAAAGGACACATTAATGATTAGTAGCGTCGGTTTTAAGACAGATAAGGGAATGCTCAGAGGAGGCAACGAAGATTCAATTTTCGTTATGCCGGAGCAGGATTTATATATAGTGGCAGATGGTGTAGGCGGACACAACTCCGGAGAGCTTGCCAGCAGAATGTCTGTTGGATTTATGGCTCAGTATGTTGTGCTTAATCCTGTATCAGCGGTTCAGACAAAGCGTGATCTTAAGAAGTATTTTAAGACCTGCTTTGACGGGGCAAATGAGCTTGTTTATTCAACCTCTGAGCAGGAGGAAATAAACAGGGGCATGGCGACAACTACAGTCCTGTGCTACTTAAGAAGCGGCTGGGCCTATGTAGTAAATGTCGGTGACAGCAGAGCTTATCTTGTAAGAGACGGAGTTCTTCGCCAGGCAACCGAGGACCATACCTACATCAATGAAATGGTAAAACAGGGAATGATTACTGAGGAGGAAGCTCAGGATCGTTCCGATAAAAACATGATTACGAGAGCAATCGGCGGAGAGAAAACCGTGAGACCGGATTTCTACCAATTCGAGATTTGCTCCGGAGATATTATTATTCTTTGCACTGATGGCCTATACGGCGAGGTTTCCGATGAGAGAATCACGGAGCTTTCAATGGGCACGAGGTCAATGCACAGACTTGCCAAGAATCTTGTTGATGAAGCAAACAAGAGCGGCGGCAAGGACAACATTTCGGTTATTTGTATCAAGGTACTTTAGGAGATAGAGATGGCAACAAGGATTTTAGCCGGTAGATATGAACTGCAGGACAAAATAGGCGAAGGCGGAATGGCCGTAGTATTCAGATCTCGCGACAGACTTCTTAATCGCAATGTAGCAATTAAGATTCTAAGACCTGAATTTACTAAAGACTCGGTATTTATTGAGAGCTTTAGAAGAGAGTCTCAGATGGCCGCAGGTCTTACTCATCCAAATATCGTAAATATCTACGACGTAGGCAAAGAAGGAAACATCTACTATATCGTTATGGAGCTCATGGACGGAAAGGCCCTTTCTGACATTATCAAGGAAGAGGGTTGCCTTGACGCGCGCAGAGCTACAAATATCACAAGGCAGATTGCATCTGCACTTTCTTCTGCACATAAGAACAAGCTTATTCACAGAGATGTAAAGCCTCACAACATCATGTTTGGTTTTGACGGAACTGCGAAGATTACTGACTTCGGCATTGCAAAGAAGGTTACAGGCGAAACTCTTGTAAGCGAAAAGAAAGAGAATGTAATGGGCTCTGTTCATTACTTCAGCCCGGAGCAGGCAAAGGGCGGATATGTTGACGAGAGATCAGACATTTATTCTCTTGGTATTTGTCTTTATGAAATGCTTACGGGAAAGGTTCCATTCGATGGAGAAACTGCTGTAGAGGTTGCTGTAAAGCATATGAACGAAACCATGGTTCCTCCTACAAAGCTTAACCCGAACATTCCTCAGGATCTTGAAGAAATTGTGCTTAGAGCCACAGATAAGAATCCTGATAACAGATATCAGAACGCTGATGAAATGATCACAGCTCTCAGCTTTGTATCATTTAATGTTGCTCGCCACGATGAAGAACCCGAAGTATCAACTGATGATTTTTCAGTGCCTGCGGCAAC
>DCHA01000032.1:18977-20565 GCA_002315535.1 Firmicutes bacterium UBA1764
AATGCTGCGTGGGCTTCACAATTCGAAGAGGCAGAAGAAGAGGAAGCTCCTAGAAGAAAGAGAAAGCACAGCATCAACGACAGGGAAAGAAATACGGTAAAAGAGGAGACTTCGGAAAAGAAGCGCTTCTTCCTTGCTCCGCAAAGATATATAGCAGTTATTCTTGCGATTGTACTTGCAATCCCAGTAAGCTCTGCAATCTTCGGCCTTACCCATAAAGAAAAGGTTGATGATGGCGGCGAGAAGAAGAACAACACAAAGATTGTTGAGGTTGAGGTCCCGAGCA
Source organism: Firmicutes bacterium UBA1764 (assembly GCA_002315535.1). Lineage (GTDB taxonomy): Bacteria > Bacillota > Clostridia > Peptostreptococcales > Anaerovoracaceae > UBA1764. The sequence continues at coordinate 19,264 of DCHA01000032.1, forward strand.
TCGAAGGAAAGAGCCTTGAGGAGGCAACTAAGGTTCTTAAGGCTGCGGGACTGCTTATCGAGGTTGATCTTGAGCTCGTAAGTAAAGAGGTTCCGGAAGGCCAGGTTATGAGCCAGACACCATCCGCAGGATCAAAGATTAAGACCAATCAGACTGTTAGAGTAAATATAAGTAAGGGTTCTGTAAGCGGAACCGTTCCGAATATTACAGGAAAGAGCACAAAGGCTGCACAGACCGTTCTTGACAGCTATAACTACAAGATGGTTATTTCCTCGTATCAGGAAGACGCTCGCATTGACGAGGGCTATATCATTAGTCAGAATCCGGCGCACGGAACACAGCTTGCTGATGGCGGAACAGTATACATCGTTGTAAGCAGCGGAGCTCCGAAGACCGCAACATTTGATATAGTTGAAAAGCCTTATGCCGAAGCAAGAACCATCATTCAGGATGCGGGCTACAGCATCGGCGTAGTTTCAAATCAGCCAAGCGACAACGTAGAATACGGCTGCGTAATTAAGTACAGCGTTAACGGTAAGAGCGTAGACCTTTACATCAGCAGCGGAATCAGCTCCGGACAAAAAACTGATACGGGTGATGTTGAGGCTGACGGATATGTAAATTATCTGTTTGATTACAGCGATTACTTAGATGAGCTTGAGAATTACTCCACAGCGGCATTTACAGTAAATATCTCTATCGTAGATGACCTTGGAAGCAGAACAATTCATCAAAGCTGCGTAATTGAGGCTGGCCAGACAAATCTTGAAATCCCGGGATCAGGAACTGACGCACAGATTACAATTATGAGCACTGACATAGGTGTTACAATTCAGCTATACAATGTAAACTTCACTGACCATTCCTATTACGTCTCACAGGTGCTGTAGGATGAGAGGAACGATAGTAAAAGCTATATCAGGATTTTATTACGTTGAATCCGGCGGTGAGGTCTACGAATGCAAGGCAAGAGGCGTGTTTAAAAACAAAGGCATAAGCCCTCTTGTCGGCGATGAGGTTGAATTTGAGCCGGGACTGGTTAGTAATATTTTCCCCAGAGAAAATTGCTATGAAAGGCCTCCGGTTTCGAACGTTGAGCTGATGATCATAGTCATGGCCGCAGCAGACCCTGCGCCAAGCTTTGAGATTTTAGATAAGTTTATTTTAACAGCAGAGCAAATGAATACAGACATTTGCATATGCGTTAATAAATGCGACCTTGGATCTGAAGAGCTTCTTCAGAAATTCAGGGGCGTATACCAGGGCCTTTATCCGCTTTACTTTGTTTGCGGCAAAGAGGAG
>DCHA01000032.1:20711-21481 GCA_002315535.1 Firmicutes bacterium UBA1764
CTTCGCGGCAAAAACACCACAAGGCACACCGAGCTTTTCAGTGCTGACGGCTTTAAGATATTCGATACTCCGGGCTTCACAAGCTTTGATGCAAAGCTTGGAGATGAAACCGAGCTTGAGCATCTTTTCCCTGAGTTCAGAGCGTACATCGGATGCTGCAGATTTGACGACTGCAGGCATCTTGGTGAGCCTGACTGCGCCGTAACAAAGGCACTTGCAGACGGCAAAATCGCACAAAGCAGATATGATTCCTATAAGGATTTATATAAAGAAATAATAGATAATAAAAAATATTAGAGGATTACAATGGCAAAACTTGCACCATCAATTCTGTCAGCCGATTTTTCCGAGCTGGCAAATCAAATTAAATTAACAGAAGAGGGCGGAGCAGATTACGTACATTGCGATATCATGGACGGGTCCTACGTTCCTAATATCACCTTCGGCGCTCCAATTCTCAGAAGCCTTGTAGGAAAGACAAAGCTTCCGTTTGATGTTCATCTCATGATTGTTCATCCGGAGCTTATTCTTAGCGACTTCGTAACTCCGCAGACCGAGTACATCGTTGTTCACCAGGAAGCCTGCACACATCTTCACAGAGTAATTCAGCAGATTCATAGTCTCGGCGTAAAGGCCGGAGTTGCCATTAATCCTGCGACACCGGTTTCCATGATCGAGCCAATCCTTAGTGATGTTGAGATGGTTCTTGTAATGGGAGTTAATCCGGGCTTCTCCGGACAGAGCTTCATCCCTTATACAGTCGTAAAGAT
>DCHA01000024.1 GCA_002315535.1 Firmicutes bacterium UBA1764
CTTTAGCTCATGGGAGATTCACTGTTTTCTAATATGCTTTATAATTATTAACATGAAATTAATCGATCAATACAAAGGCCTCAGAAAAGAGGTTTATATACTATTCATAGGAACCATAGTTACCAGACTTGGGATGATGGTTACTTCTATGATGACCTTGATTCTCAACCAGAAGCTGAACTATTCTGCCGGACAGGTTTCTGTTTTCATGTTTGTTTTCAGTATTGTTTCTATGGGAACAAGCATCCTCGGTGGCAAGCTTGCGGATAGGTACAATAAGAAAAAGTGCATTGTATATTTCGATTGTGTATCAATCGTTTTATATATGATTTGCGCTTTTATTCCTATGTCGTTTACAACGGTTGTTCTGATTGTAATTGCTTCGGCGGCCCAGTGGGCAGAGTCTCCTGCATATGATTCATTGATTGCGGATATTACTGCAACAAAGGACAGAGAAAGAGCCTATGCTCTGAATTACCTGGGAATTAATATTGGTTTTTTGGCAGCTCCGACTCTGGCAGGTTTTTTGTTTAAGAATCACCTCTCATTGCTTTTTGTTATCTGCTCGCTTTCAATTGCAACATCCACTGTTTTGATTGCACTTAAGGTGAAGAACATTACACCTATTGTTGAGACTGATAAGCTCATTCAGAAAAGGCGCGACGGGGACAGTCTGATTAAGGTATTAAAGGATAACAGAATACTAATAGTGTTTGCACTGGCAACTGCACTGTATTCTGCGGGATATCAGCAGTATAACTATTTGATGCCGCTGGATATGGGAAGATTATATGGCGAAGACGGAGCTCTTTTATACGGAACTATAAGCAGTACCAACTGCCTGGTTGTTGTTATCTTTTCGCCAATCATTCTAAGCATGTTCCAAAGGATGCGTGCCGTTAAAAAAATTATCACTGCAGAGTTCCTTTTGCTTGCAGGCTTTGGAATATTCCTTGCATTTATTAATTTTATTCCTGCATATTATCTCGCAATTATTTTGTTTACACTTGGCGAAATCTTTGCGATGATGGGCGAGGCACCGTTTTTGTCAAGCAGATCTCCGGCAAGCCACAGGGCAAGAATCAGCAGCTTTTATAATGTTACAGGGCATTTGATGAGCAGTGTTCTCACTATGGTTGTGGGTGGCCTTTATGATGGCTTTGGATATCAGACCTCATGGTTTTTCGTAATGGGCATAATGGTTCTTGCCATTCTGCTCACATTCGTTGTAAATAAAATGGATTACGCACGTCCAGACGGCACCAAGTAAATGGAACAGAAAACAGTTAAGCTTACAATTACAGATATGACCGAGGCCGGAGCAGGCTTTGGCAGGGACAATGGCCTCGCGGTCTTTGTTCCCGGAGCGGTTCCCGGCGACATTGTTCTCGTAGAAATAACAAAGCAAAAGAAAAACTTTGCGGATGCGAGACTGACTGAAATAGTGGAGGAGTCTGCAGACAGAATCACTCCGCTTTGCCCGGACTTTGATCGCTGCGGAGGCTGCAGCCTTCTTAATATGAGCTATGAGTCTCAGCTTAGGCTCAAGCAAAGACAGGTCAGGGATAAAATTGAAAGACTTGGTGGAGTAGAAAATCCTGTTGTACATGACGTAATCGGAATGGACGAACCCTTTAATTACAGAAACAAGGGCGAGTATCCTGTTGCATTTTCCGGAGACAAATCATATGTCGGCTTTTACGAAAGAAAGTCTCACAGGATTGTTGATGCGGCTGAGTGCGCTCTGCAATGCAATGTTGCCAATCTCACAGCATCTGTTATCAGAAAATACAACAAGGGCGAAATAAAGCAAATCATCGTAAAGACTGCATTTGGAAGCGGCGAGGTAATGCTGATTCTTGAGTGTGAGCCTGATAAGGTGAAGTGGCTCGAGGATATGATTCACGAGCTTGATGACAAAATATATGAGATGTCAGAGTGTGCCGATGAGGGCAGCGTAGAGTATAACGCCAGTCTTGAGGCGGTGTACGCTCTGGATAACGGGAAATACAAGCTGCTTGCGGGAAAGAAGACCATTACGGATGAGGTCTTGTTTGATAACGGAATGAATCTAAAGTTTGAGATTTCCGCGCCGTCATTTTATCAGGTAAATACCGCGCAGATGAAAAAGCTTTACGCAAAGGCTGCTGAGTATGCGGGGCTTGATGGCTCTCAGACAGTGCTCGACCTTTACTGCGGAATCGGAACCATCGGGCTTTCGATGGCAAAGGATGCAAAGGAAATTATAGGAATTGAAATCGTAAAAGAAGCCGTTATCGATGCGAACAGGAATGCAGTAATTAATGGCATTGTAAACGCAAGGTATATCTGTGGAAAGGCCGAAGAAATTCTGCCTGCATGCGTTGAAGAAAAAGAGTGGGACGAAATGAGCGGGGAGGAGGCTCTGGCAAGGGCTTTGAGAGCAGGCAATATTGTTGCCGTGCTCGATCCGCCGAGGGCAGGCTGCGACAGGCTTCTGCTCGAAAGCATCGCAAAGGCAGGCATAGGAAAGATAGTCTACATTTCCTGCGACGCCGCAAGCCTCGCAAGGGACATAAGTATCCTAAAAGAGCTCGGCTACACATTCGAAGAAGCCAGCCCTGTGGACATGTTCCCACACACCATGCACATCGAGACCGTTGCCTTACTGACTCGGACATAACCAAAACCACCGGGGACAGGTCCCGTGGTATGTTTTTACTAATATTTCCATTTTTATGGACAAAAGCCGTCTTTTTTCAAGCCGGCTTTTTTATATATATTTTTTGTTCTATATTATGGTAAAATATAATATTAAGTAAAACGCTAGACAAAACGAGGTATATGAACAATGGAAAACATAAACAGGGCTGATGCCCCAAAGGCTGACAACGGCGGAGTGCTGCACCTGCAGCTTAAACAGGGTGATGTTCCGGGATATATGATTTTGCCCGGTGCCCCGGAGAGAACTTTAAAAATCGCAAGTAATTGGGATGATGTAAAAGAGGTTGCATCAAACCGCGAATATAAAACTGTAACAGGAAAGTACAAGGGAATGGACATAGGTGTTACATCAACCGGTATCGGTGGCCCGAGCTCTGAAATTTGCATTCACGAGCTTAACACTCTGGGCGTTCACACCTGCGTCAGAGTCGGCACAACAGGCTGCCTTGTTCCTGAATTTGACCTTGGCGATCTGATTATTCCTGTTGCCGCAGTCAGAAAGGACGGCACATCTGATGCTTACATCGGGCCGGAGTATCCTGCGTTCGGCGATCCATATTTGATCATGGCTCTTATTCAGGCATGCGAAAATCTTGGATTCAAGTACGGAATCGGACTTGCATATTCAGCCAGCTCATTTTACATCGGACAGGGTAGACCTCTGTATGAGGATGGAAGACAGAGCTACTGGCCATCATTTGCAAACAACCTTCTCGCAGATTTAACAACTGCAAGAGTTACAAATATCGAAATGGAAGCCGCTGCACAGATGGTTATTGGAAATCTTCACGGCATGAGAATGGGCTGCATTCTTTCCGTAATGTCAAACCGCGTGCTTGATCGCTGGGGCGATAACGGTGGTGAAGAAAAGTGCTGCCTTGCAGGCTCCGAAGCCCTCAGAGTATTAAAGGAATGGGATGATGCCGGAAAGATTAGCTTCCAGGCAAAAATGCCAAAACGAGGATAAATAAATGATCAATATCGAGAGAACTATATTCATTCAGGAAACTGAGATAAGACCGAATACCTACGCGAGAATCGTATTGTTTTGCACAATAGGTATTACCTTAATATGCCTTGCCTTAAATGAAATAGGTCTCTTCAGGGTAGACAAAATGATTATGAGAATCGGAACGGTAATCTCTTTGACAACAACCGGAATTCCGCTTCTATATACGTATATCAGGCGTAATGCGCTTTCGATTCCGTCTACCAAATACATTATTATGTTTGCGTCTATCAGCTTTACCGCAGTAACATCAATAATGCTTACATTCCATACAACTATCATGCTTTTATTCCCTATCTTTATTGCGATGCTTTACAGATCGCAGCTCATGGGTAAGATAGCCATTTACGGTTCACTAGCATGTACCTTTGCCTCATCGCTTGTGGCATACATTTTGGGAACCTGGGATGTTCCTCTGTTTGAAGAGTTGATTTTAATTGCGACAAACGGGACCACAGTAATTGAAGGCGCACATGCCGGCATCACGCTAGAGTCAATTCTCAAGATACTTCTCTATTTAACTTTCCCGAAGATGATGATGGTCGGATCATGCGCTGTTATTTTAAGGAGCGTAATCAAGCTTGGTGTTGACCACGTTGATACACAAATTCAGCTCATTAAGCAAAGCAAGAGAGACGTTCTCACAGGCCTTTATAATCAGAACTACTACAAGGAAATGGTAAACTCCGGCAGATACAGCGGCAGAATTGCGATTATTTTCTTTGATGTTAACGGTCTGAAGGATCTGAATGACAAGAAGGGCCATGAGCAGGGAGATCTACTTCTTCAGCGCTGCGCGCAAAGTATTCTTAATGTTGCCACGGATGACAGGATGAGCTGCTTCAGAGTCGGTGGTGATGAATTTATTGTATTCATAGAAGATGCAACAGATAACGACGTTATCAAGCTGCTTGAGAAATGGAACGCTTCAATAAAAGCAATCAATGAGGAAAATGAACTTCTCTATTCCGGTCTCAGATGCTCTATGGCAGTTGGCTATGCAGTTGGAGATTTTGAGAATTTGACAGAGCTTATCAGCAAGGCTGATAGCCAAATGTATAAGAATAAGAGCCTTCTTAAGGCTGGCATGAAAACTTTCGCAGGATTTATAGACGAGGCATAATATGCTTACAGAATTTCTGAAACTTATTACAGGCAAAGATCACAGAATAAGGGTAACCAGTGCTGAGTATATGCAGGAAAGCAATCTCAGCGTAATACGAGTATGCGCTGTATTAGTGATACTGGTCAGTTTGTATTGGCTCATAATTGATACATTCAGTGCTAATTACAGTCTTGCCCTAATTGCCAAGGTCGGTGTTTGGGCGCAGATGCTCAGCTCACTGTATATTTGTTTCCTGCCCAATCTCGCAAAGGGAAAATCCAACGGCGCGCTCGTTCGTATTTCTTACATAGTCTACTACGGCATTATCATTGCCGGAGTATCAATTATCATTGCAACAAGAAACCAGGATTTGCTTGCGTCCGGAGCAGACCTGAGCAATCAGGGTGTTTCGATGGCGGCATTTTATCTCTTTGCATTTTCGTTTATGCCGCTGCCATCTATGCTTGATACAGTGATTGTGTCAATCATGATGATTATCGGACTTTTAGTTCCTGCGGTAGTAGTAAAGACATCGACATACAGTCTGTTCGGATATATTCTGCTTAGCGTATGCTTCTGCGGTGTATTTTATTTCTTCAGAAAAAAGATGCTCGACAGTGCGACGCGTCAGGCTGAAAATGTTTCGCTTAATAATTCATTGATCGAATTCTCATATAGTGACCCTCTGACCACAATTTTAAACAGAAGATCGCTCAATCTTTATTTCGAGTATTGCGAGAAAAACAGGTTGGGTGAAACAATAGGTGTCATATTATTTGACATTGACTATTTCAAAAAATACAACGACTTCTACGGTCATGTTGCCGGAGACGACGCTATTCTGAAGATTGCACTCAAGGTTAAGGAAAGTTTAAAGGACATACCCGAGGCTTTCGTTTTCAGATATGGCGGCGGAGAGTTTATTGTTGTAATAAGCAATCCGAATGATGAGATGATGGTCAATACTATGACATTAATCAAGGAGTCTGTATATGAAGCGAATATCAAGAGAGATGATAATTGCGGCTTCAGCAGACTAACGGTTACTGTTGGCGGTGCTATAGAAACCATTACAAATGATAATAAGGACTATGTAATCGCCGCTGATAATCAGCTTTATCTCGGGAAAAATAATATGCGTAATAACGTGTATTATAAGGACACCTGTCATGCTTCGGACTTTAAGGCTCCGGTTAGCCTCAGTCCTAAAAAAATTGAATCCGCAAAACAAAATGATGCTGATTCTGAAACCATTCCTCTGCACGTACTGGAAAGCGCTATTTGTGCGGAGATCGTTGATATATACTGCGTAAATATCTTTTCAAAAAAGATTACCACATACAGACATGATGGTAACGCTATTGGTGTAGATGAGTACATATTTGGCGGTAATTATGATGAGGCTATGGATGCTTATGTCAAATACAATGTTCATCCGACTGACAGGTCAACGTTTAGAACAAAGACTGATTTTGATTCCATTGTCAGACAGCTGAGAAAGACTGATACAGTAAACATTTATTACAAGGCATTAAAGAATGATGATATCAAATATTATCAGATGCGCTGTATACGTATGGGATCCGCAATCAGCTTTGAGAATGTAATTGTAGCCTTCCTTCCGGAGGATGTTGATATCAGCAAGGTTCAGGACTACCATGCTATGGAAACTGACGAAATTACGGGCGTTTATACCAAGCAGGCATTTATGCGCTATGCAAATCAGCTGCTTAAGGATAATCCTGATACTGAATATACATTTGTTATTTCCGATATCGAAAACTTCAAGCTGATTAACAGTATTTACGGTGATTCAGAGGGAAATGCCTTACTTAGATACCTGGCAGACTCATTCTCCGCGATAGAGGAGTGCAAGCTGATCGGAAGATACAGCGGTGACCAATTCATTATGGTGTTTGAATCCTCCGCATATAAAGACGCAGACGAGTTTATGGAGGACGTTGAAAGAATAAAAGAGAACTCTCCGCTTGCATATATAATTATTAAATATGGTATCAACAGTCGTGTAAACAGAAGCGATTCTGTGATAATGATGAGTGATAAGGCGTCTTTGGCATTAAACAGCATTAAACATGTTTCTGATGCCGCTGCCGCATATTATGACAAGGACCTTGTTGCAATTGAAAACCGCAGACAGATGTACGAGGCTTTATTTGAAAGAGCTATTTCGAACAAGGAATTTGCGGTATATGCTCAGCCGAAGTATGACAGTAATACTCAGGAGATTAACGGAGCTGAGGCTCTTATCAGATGGATTAAATCTGACGGAAGCCTTATTCCTCCGGGAGAGTTTATTCCTGTATATGAAAAGTGCGGTCTTATTTCAACTCTGGATAAGTATGTATTCAGACTTGTTTGCCAAGAGCAAAGGAATATTCTTGATCAGGGAATGATACCTGTTCCGGTATCGGTTAACCTGTCCAGAAATACTTTATTCCAGCAGAATATTATCGAAACCTACAGCAAGATTATCGAGGAATATAATCTGGATAAAAAGTATGTTCCTCTTGAGCTTACAGAAAGTGCCGCAACAGACAGCACAAAGATAGTTGACCTTGTAAAGAGTCTTAAGGATGCAGGCTTTGTTCTGCATATGGACGATTTCGGATCGGGCTATTCATCACTGTCAAGTCTTAGCTCGCTTCCGTTTGATGTTGTTAAGCTTGATAAGTCTCTTATCGACAGTATCGGAAATCAGTCTGGTGAAGAAATGATCAAGCACATTGTCGAGCTTTCGCACTTCCTCAACATGCAGGTAGTTGCCGAAGGCGTTGAGACAGCGATACAGCTTAATTTCTTAAAGAAGCTTGGTTGCGATACAATTCAGGGCTTCCTGCTCGGAAGACCTATGCCGAGAGACCTGTTCTATCAGCTTCTTCTTGATAATGCCGATATTATTGCGGCAAACCAGAAGAGACTTGAGGAGGGCGAGGATATCTCAACCTTCAGGCTGACAAATGATATCAAGCTTCAGTATCTGCAGGCATTGGGAAGTGTATATATGACAATGCATGTTATCGACCTTGCTGATGATACTGTTGCCGAGTTCTCAACTACTACGAATGTTAAAGCCGCTGTTAATAAGGCCCATGGCTGCGTTTCCCAGATGGAAGGCGCTATGAGGGCAACCGTTGCTCCGGACTATTTGAACGAGGCGTTAGAGTTTACGGATCTCAGAACGATAAAGGAAAGAATGCGTGGAAAGCGAGTTCTTTCAGAGGAGTTTAACGGAGTTCATTTCGGTTGGTTCAAGGCTCAGTTTGTAGTAATTACATCAGACGAAAACGATGAGCCTGTTAAGCTCATGTTTACAACCCAGGTTGTTAAGCATAAGACGAAAAATGAAAAGACATATGTAAATACAGTCAGAACAGATGAGCTCACCGGCGTATTTAACAGGTACGCATATGATGAAGAGCTGATGGCATACGCAAATCCAAATAATCTTGAGCTTTCAAGAAAGCCTTATATCTCTGCGATGATGGTTGATATTAATGAACTCAGATACGTAAATGATGAGTTTGGCCAGGTCGGAGGAGACGAGCTTATTTGGGCAACGGCGGACCTGCTGAATAATTGCATCGGCCGCTACGGTAAGGTATTCAGAATCGGCGGAGATGAGTTTGCTGCACTTATCGATGCAAGCAGTGATGAGCTTAGTGCGATTGAGGATGACATTGTAAATGGCATGAAGAAATGGATGGGCACATATTCAAAGCATCTGGATTTCGCGTATGGAATAGCAAGCAGATGGGAATTCCCTCTTTTAAGTGTTGATGATCTCTTTAAAGAGGCTGACAAGAGAATGTTTAGAAAAAAGGCAGAACGATAAAAATGATTACAGAAAAATATATAAATGCGGCAGTAAACCATTGCATAAAAGATTTGGCAGATTTTCCGGAGGACAGTATAAACAGATTCTTTTGCGATCTGCAGCTTATACACATTGATATTGAAAACAAAATACTAGAATACTCAATGACAGTGCCCGATAAGTCAAAGAACAGAATTGGAAGTGCCCATGGAGGATATCAGGCAGGACTTATGGACGAGATTATGGGCTGGGGCCTTCACATCTTTGCCGCAAGACCTGAATATGTTGCAACTACATCTGAGATGAGCTTTAACTGCTTAAAGGCTATGTATCCGGGCGATAAAATCGTTGTAAAGACCTATGTGCTTCATTCGGGGAAGAGAACGGGCGTAACAAGATGCGAGATATTCCGTGGCAGTGATCTTTGCGCCGTTGCAACTGAAAATTGGGCAGTATTAAATCAAGGAAAAGAGTGGGTTAAAAATGAAAGTGTATAGCTCAATTGATCAGCTCGTTGGTAGGACTCCGCTTTTAGAGCTGAAAAATATCGAGGAAAGAGAAGGCCTCAAGGCAAGAATCTTTGCAAAGCTTGAAAGATTTAATCCTGCTGGCAGTGCTAAGGACAGGGCCGCATTGTTCATGATAAATGATGCGGAAAGGCGCGGTGTCCTCAAAAAAGGCGGCGTGATAATTGAGCCGACATCGGGAAATACCGGGATAGGTCTTAGCGCAATCGGTGTTCCTCGCGGGTATAGGGTAATTATCGTAATGCCTGATTCAATGTCCAAGGAGAGAATACTAACCATGGAGGCTCTTGGTGCTGAGGTCGTGTTAACTCCGGGTGCTTTAGGCATGAGCGGCGCAATCGCAAAGGCCGAGGAGCTCTCAAAGGAGAATCCGGGCAGCTTCATCGCAGGCCAGTTTGATAATAAGGCAAACGCTTTGGCACATTTTGAAATGACTGCTCCGGAAATCTGGGATGCACTGGATGGCGAGCTTGACTATTTTGTTGCCGGAGTCGGAACCGGCGGAACTATCACAGGCTGCGGACAGTATTTTAAGT
>DCHA01000066.1:0-25498 GCA_002315535.1 Firmicutes bacterium UBA1764
ACCAGCATCCTGCTTGCCAATCCAGCTAGCAAGAACAGCGGCAACAACAAGGGCTACTGCACCGATAATAGGAGCAACCCAAACAAGAACGCCATTCATTAATATATCCTCCTTGGATATGTGAAAAAAAATATTAAATTGATAATTTCTATAAAAGCGCCAAACGCCTCCCATTTGGGAGGCATTGCGTTTTATACCTTAAAAAATAAAAAAGCTGTAAATCGACTATTCAAGCACAACAAGAACAAGTGATACAATCATAAATAAGATTGCACATACAACTGTTACCTTGCTTAAAATAGCATCATAACCCTTAGCCTTCTTAGCACCGAAAAGCTGTTCTGCACCACCGGCAATGCTTCCGGAGAGTCCCTTTGAGCTACCGGACTGGAAAAGAATACTAACGATTAATACGATTGAAGCGATTGCAAGAATCACTAAAAGAGCTGTCTTCATCTCTTACCTCCATGTTTTATAACCAGATGATTTTACCATAAAATCTACGGAAAATGCAAGTAAATTATGCAAAATAATGGAATAAAAAAGCTGCCGGCAAAGCCGGCAGCCAGATATTATTCTTGCACCAGTATTACTGGAGAAGCAGGAGACTGAATACGAGTGTAAACAGAGCAACTGTTTCTACGATACCGATAACGATAAAGTAGTTAGCAGTACCCTTTCCTGTCTCACCGAGAGCATCTGCAGCAGCTGCTGCAACCTTGCCCTGGAATACTGCGGACATACCGATTGCTATACCTGCAATAATACCGATAAACATTGCAAGTGTCGGATTTGCGGAGCCTGATTCAATAGCACTTCTGATGAAGTTCATAAGAAGGAATCCGTAAATTGTCTGTGTAAGTGGAGCTCCGGAGAAAGCTACCATAAGGAATGAAGCTGGCTTTCCGCTTGCATAGCACTTTTTCCAAGCACCAACGGAAGCCATTGAAGCATAACCTGAACCAATTGCAGAGCCGGTAGCAGATAAACCGACAGCAGCAGCCATACCAATAAATTCAATAAGCATTTTATTAATCTCCTTTACTTATTTTCTGATCTTATCCATTTCGCGGAAAGGATCATATTCTGTACCGGACCACTCCATTCCGAGCTGACCGGAGAACTCTAATAAATTTAAACGAATACCATGAACGGCAACTGAGAGGAAGCCCATTACGATATTAAGAACATGTCCGAATACCATGATGAAAGCTCCGGCAACAAGAAGCGGTCCACTGAAGCCCATTGCCATATCATTGAAGCTCTGGGCAATTGCCAGAGATGCCATGCCTACGGCAAAGAGTCTGATGTAACTCATAACATTACCAAATGCACTGATAGTATTAAGGAATACTGTAAATGCATCTGCAAGTCCTGACTTAAGGCCCTGTCCAAATGTCTTATCCGGAGCCATTCCTCCGAAGAAAACTACGAGCAGGAAGCCCGCAACTACAAATCCCGCTACAATCGTAAGATTTGCAGTCTGTCCGATTACAAGGTACAGAACGAGGAAGTACAATGAGCAAATTGCTGAAAGCCATCCAAGATCGGCAACCCAGCTTAAATTCTTTGCCTTCATCTTCGTTCTGATATTCATAATGCAGGCAAGTGCCAGGTGAACTACACCGATGCTGAAGCAGAACTTCATTACGTTGTTCTGCGCAGTTGTTGTGCTGACACCAAAGTAGTCCGGATAATTGGCGATGCCCGGGATTACCAGCGACTTCAGAAGAGGAATCCTCATAGCGCCTTCAAGTCCGAACCATGTTCCGGTAACTGATCCCCAGCAAATTGTTGCAATCGATAATACATAAAGCAGCAATATTGCATCTGACATTTTCTTTGTCTTTACGTTAAGAGCAATTGCAGCAATAAGGAAGATACAGCCATAAGCGGCATCTCCTATAATCATTGCAAAGAACAATGTAAAGAAGCAAAGGAACCAGAATGAAATATCATATTCGTTGTATCCCGGAACCGTGCCGAGTATCCCGAATACAGGCTTCATCAAGGCTGTAAGCTTTGTGTACTTAACCTTGCTCGGGACCTGTCCGTCATCCTCTATAACGTCGTCCATGCACCAAGCCCAATTGTTTTCATTTGCAAGCTTGGTGAAATTCTCTGACTCTGATACAGGAATATATCCTGTAATCCAGACAAGTCCATCACCGGATTCACTGCTTCTACTTGCCGATGAATCCTCGATTACATTTTGAAGCTTTACAAGCTGTGCATTATAGGAGTTAAGGTACTGCGCCGCATCCTTAAGCTTTGCATTGCAAGCCTCAATTCCTTCCTCACAAGTCTTTATCTCTTGAGTCAGCTGGCTGAGCGATCTGTTTGGAATACTGAATTCTGTACCCATGATATCTACAGCATCCTTGCTCATTACTGCAACAGCCTCCATCTTATCGATGGACTTAAGTCTTATAAACTTTATTTCTTCGTTTTTGCAAAGTTCTTCATATTCTTTTTTACCGATTAAGAAGAAACGGAAATACAATTCGTAATCTTTAAGACTAATAAGCTCTGCTGGATCAAAGTCGCCCCATTTGCTTATTTTATCTATTTCGATTAATGCCGAAGTTTTCCTTGAGAAGAAATCTGATTTATTCTGAATTGCTGTATTAACTTCAGCATTTAGTTTCTCAAACTCCTCATCAGAAAGAATTGGCTTCATCTGAAGCTTCTTTTCTGAATACTCCTTAATCTCTGAAGCAGATTTTGCAAGTTGAGCAAACTTATCGTTTATCTCAGAATCTGCACTGCTTCTGTTTGCTATATGAAGAATTCCCATATCCTTCAGCTGTTTAAGAAAAGCCTTCTTTTGAGATTCGGTACTGACAATGCATACTTGTTTCATTCTTTCAATCATTGTGCAGCCTCCATACTCTTCTTCTTGGCAATCTTACCTCTTACAACAGCACTTGTTTGCTGGTCACCAAGGTAAATGCCAATCTTACGGATATTCTCTTTAGCTTCGGGTATTTTAACTCTTTCAAAGAGATTAACACGCTGAGATGTAGTTCTAAGCTCATTACCAAGCATCTCAGATTGTTTCTTTAATGTTTCGACAAGCGCGTCGAGCCTTGCTATCTCACGCAGCTTGACGAGTACTGTATCTACCCATAAAGGATAGTCAGCAACATCATATACAATTTCCTTAAAACTTAGCTCCTTAAATACCGGTATCTTTACACCCGCAATATTATCAATATCGCA
The DNA here is from genome assembly GCA_002315535.1 of Firmicutes bacterium UBA1764. Taxonomy (GTDB): domain Bacteria; phylum Bacillota; class Clostridia; order Peptostreptococcales; family Anaerovoracaceae; genus UBA1764. The sequence continues at coordinate 3,223 of DCHA01000066.1, forward strand.
GACAACCTTGTCCGGCTGTATTAAGTTTTCGAGCCTGAGTTCTTCAGGGAAAATTGTATTTTCAGCTACAACTGCAACCCAGGTATCCAATCCGTCAATCAGCTCCGAGCGTTCCGACATCTTTTCGTTCAGTTCGTTATTAATCTGTGTAATAACGCTTTGCAGCTGCTGCTTTTTAAGCTGAAGTGTCGGAAGATATCTCTGGAACTGTTTTAGATTATCCTTCTGGTTTTTCAGTTCGCTTTTCGTGAGTTTTATATTAGCCATTGATACTGCTTATGAAAGTGCCTTCGGCCATCTTTCTTCGATAAGGCTGGTCTTCAAACCTGTTTCATTCGGTTCGAAGCATTCAGCAAGGATTTTCCAACCTAAATCTAATGCATCTTCAAGTGAAATATTAACAGCCAGATCCATTAACTTTGTTTCGAAGAGTTCGCCGTATTTCAGAAGCTTTTCGTCCCAAGCACTCATGGAGAAGCCCATGGATTTCTTTTCAAGACTTTCCTTATATGAACTGTAGAGCTTAATCATACCGTCCATAAGAGCTCTGTGGTCATTTCTTGTATCACCGTTAACGTTCTGCTTAAGTCTGGACAGTGAACCGAAAGGCTCGATATGGCCATTCTTAAGATAGTACTGACCTTCTGTAATATATCCTGTATTATCAGGAACCGGATGTGTTACGTCATCACCAGGCATTGTTGTAACGCCGAGGATGGTAAGTGAACCGGCACCATCGAAATCTACAGCCTTTTCGTATCTTGATGCGAGGCAGCTGTAAAGATCTCCCGGATAACCACGGTTAGCAGGAACCTGCTCCATGGTAATAGCAGTTTCTTTCATTGAGTCTGCAAAGTTTGTCATATCTGTTAAGAGTACAAGTACTCTCTTTCCATCCAGAGCGAATCTTTCAGCAACAGCCAGAGCCATATCAGGAACAAGTGTACATTCTACTGTAGGGTCAGCAGCTGTATGTACAAACATTACTGTATGTCCCATTGCTCCGCCCTTTTCAAGAGTATCACGGAAGAAGAGATAGTCATCATACTTAAGGCCCATGCCTCCGAGTACAATTACATCAACCTCAGCCTGAAGAGCGATTCTTGCAAGAAGCTGATTGTAAGGTTCTCCGGAAATAGAGAAAATAGGAAGCTTCTGGCTTTCTACCAAAGTATTGAATACATCAATCATTGGGATACCTGTACGAATCATCTTCTTAGGGATAACTCTCTTTGCAGGATTAACTGACGGTCCGCCGATAGGAATCATATTTTCAGTGAGTGCAGGTCCATTGTCACGAGGAACTCCGGCACCATTAAACACACGACCAAGCAGATGATCACTGAAGGATACCATCATAGGCTTGCCGAGGAAACGAACAGGATCAGTTGTGCTTACGCCTTGACCACCTGCGAATACCTGCAGCGAAACCTTATCGTTATCAAGCTTAATAATATTGGCATAGCTATCACCAACGAGCGCAAGGTCGCCGTATTTAACGCCCTCAGCACGTACAGTAATAACGTTGCCGATAATTGAATCTATTTTTGTGTAAACTTTCTGCATTTTCGGCCTCCTTAATTAACGGCCTTAGCCTTGTAAAAGTCCAGGATTTCCTTTTCCTTTGCGGCATAAGCATCTGTGCCAAACACGATTCCGTGCCAGTCAAGGAACTTCTGACGGAGCTCGTTGAAGAAAGCTCTGATATCATTCTTATCTTCAAACTTAAACTTAAGAGTCAGAATATCGTAAAGGATATCATATTCGTGAACCTGACGCTCCGGTTCGCAAGCAGCATCAACATCATCAAAGCTGTTCTGCTGGAAGTAAACTGCATCAAGCATTTCACCCTTCTGATAGATTACATAGTCATCAGCGGATGTTCCTTCTTCACCAACAACCTTCATCATCTGATTGATTTCACTGCTGTGAATCAGAATATTGCGTCCAACTGCAACCTTGTCCATATCTACAACGCCCTTGTACTTTGACCAGGAATCGATTGGGTGAATTGAAGGATACTTACGTGCATCAGAACGCTCACGGGAAAGTCCGTGGAATGCTCCTACTACCTTAAGAGTAGCCTGAGTAACAGGTTCTTCGAAGTTTCCGCCTGCCGGTGATACTGTACCACCAACTGTAACAGAAGCAATTCTACCGTCATTCAGGCGAACCTTTCCTGCTCTTTCATAGAAAGCGGCAATGAGAGATTCAAGGTAAGCAGGGAATGCTTCTTCACCAGGAATTTCTTCAAGTCTTCCTGACATTTCACGAAGAGCCTGAGCCCAGCGGGAAGTTGAGTCAGCAAGAAGCATTACTGAAAGTCCCATTTGTCTGTAATATTCAGCCATAGTAATTGCTGTATATACAGAAGCTTCACGGGCAGCAACCGGCATGGAAGATGTATTACAAATGATAATAGTTCTTTCCATAAGTGATCTGCCTGTTCTTGGGTCTGTCAGCTCAGGGAATTCCTTAAGGATTTCTACAACCTCTCCGGCACGCTCTCCGCAAGCGGCAACGATTACAACGTCAACATCGGAGTTCTTTGCCTGCATGTGCTGAAGCACAGTCTTTCCTGCGCCGAAAGGTCCCGGAGTACAGAATGTACCGCCCTTTGCAATAGGAAGGAAGGTATCTATGCAGCGGATCTTTGTAACCAAGGTTTCATCCGGAGAAAGTCTTTCCTTATAGCATGTAATAGCCTTTTTAACAGGCCATGAGAATACCATGCTGAGTTCCTTTTCATTGCCGTTCTTATCAGCAATTACCGCAATCGTAGCTCTGACATTGTATGTACCCTTTTCTGCTATGGATTTTACTGTCCATCCGCTATCCTTTAGTCCGAAAGGAACCATGATGTCATGCTTGAAAAGACCTTCAGGTACTGTTCCAAGTGCATCGCCGGGATGAACGCTGTCACCGACCTTTACGATAGGTGTAAATTCCCAATCCTTATCAGGGATAGGATTAAGATATGTACCTCTTTCCAGGAAGAAGCCACATTCTTCTGCGAGCTCCGGAAGAGGATTCTGAAGACCATCATATACTCTGGACAAGAGTCCCGGTCCGAGCTCTACGCTCATCAGCTCAGATGTGAATTCTACATCGTCGCCGACCTTAATGCCTTCAGTCATTTCATAAATCTGCATTGAAGCGATTCCGTTATTAAGTTTAATAACTTCGCCTTTTAATTTTTTATCGCCGACTACTACATAGCCAACTTCATTTTTCCGGATAGAACCGTCAACCTCAACAGATACTAGGTTGCCGTTTACCCCGGTAACTTTACCAATTATTTTTTCCATTTTTGTCTCCAATTATATGCTGAGGATTTTCGCCTGTATACCATCGAAGAGTCGCTTAAATTCTTCTTTTCCTTTTTCCAGTTCAAACACAGTTTGTCTTTGTAAGAGTTGCAGCTTCAGAGCATATCCAAAGAGCATGTATTCATCGAAATAATGCATTCCGATTAAACTGTCAAGCTTTGCGAACTCCAAGCTTAAAAGCATTTCCTCTGCCTCAAGTGGATTATTGGCACTTAGAGCAGAATTTACAATTCTTACGATTTCATCATCGTGTTCTGCGGGTTGTTCGCAAGGGATGCCATGCTTCAGCTTTCTCTGATAAGTCATTTCCCTTGAGAGCTTTCCGTAAAACTCAGACCACTCTTTTATCAGTGGCCCTTCTGTAGAATTTACGCTCAGATTTTTGAGTAATTCATAATTTGATGAACTAACTGCGGCTTGACACATATTCAGGAAAGTGTCATAGCTAAATGGCATTGGACAATCAGCTCTCAGCATTGGCAGAGATGATATCAGATAATAATAAGATGCCATTTTACTCCTCCGTTAGAACTTAAGATCTGAGAAGAAAGGCTTTAGCATATTTGCAATTTCTTCATCTGTGCAATCAAAGTAAGAGGATCCATCCGCAGCTGCGAGCTTAAATCCACCTTTAACCTCTGATGACACCCTAAGCTCCAGACCATTCTTTACCTCTGAAGCGAGTTCAGATTTGAGTCCTTCTGTTACATCAGCAACCTCTGCAACATATTTGGCAGGATCTTCATCGGTAAGAGCCGCTTTAATCAGCTTTGCCAATGTTTCACCCTTAACAGTTTTGTTCACCTCTGATGCAAGGATTTTCTTGAATTCGGCCTCTATAGACTCCTTAAAGGATAGTACAGCATCTCTTTGTGCCTGCTTAGCATTTTCCATAGCTCCGTTACTTAATGTAGCAATGGTTTGCTTAGCTTCTGCAAGCGATGCATCTGCCTCAGCCTTTGCTTTAGATACAATCTCAGCTGCCTGTTTGTTTGCAGCATCAATAATCTCCGCAGCCTTAGCGGAAGCAGCATCTACGCCTTCCTTTTTGATTGAGCTAATAAGGTCTTGAATTTGTAATTCCATATTAACCTTCCTTTCCACATTATAATGTCGCAATTTCGACCAAATACATTATATCACTTCGATGCGCATCAGATTAATAAATAGCGTAAGTATTTTTATTAACTTATTTATTCTAGAATAATTTTACTGTATTTTAATAATCACAATAACTATTACTGAATGTATGCATTTTTTATTCGATATTTGACAGATAATAACATTTCTGAATAAAAAAAGAGGCGAAACTGTAATGTTTCGTCTCTTTATTGTATTATATTTAACACAGAATGCAGGCTACTTCACGTTATAGAACGCATCCATTCCTGCATATTTTGCACTATCACCAAGGATATCCTCAAGTCTTAAGAGTTGATTATACTTTGCAATACGATCTGTTCTGCTGAGAGAACCTGTCTTAATCTGACCTGTATTAAGAGCAACAACAATATCTGCAATTGTTGTATCCTCAGTTTCGCCTGATCTGTGAGAAACAACAGCTGTATAGCCAGCTTTCTTAGCCATTTCTACAGCGTCAAAGGTTTCTGTTAATGTACCAATCTGGTTTACCTTGATAAGAATGGAGTTTGCAACACCCTTCTTAATTCCCTGTTCGAGTCTTTCTGTATTTGTAACAAACAGGTCATCACCAACAAGCTGAACCTTGCCACCAAGAGCATCAGTAAGCTTCTTCCAGCCTTCCCAATCGTCTTCTGCCATACCATCCTCGATTGAGATAATTGGATATTTTTTAACAAGCTCTGTGTAGAATGCAACCATTTCATCTGCATTTCTTACAACGCCTTCGCCCTTGAAGTTATACTTCTTTGTCTTTGTATCATAAAGCTCTGATGAAGCAACGTCTAATGCAATAAATATATCCTTACCAGGCTTATATCCGGCATTCTTAATTGCCTGAATAATAAGCTTAAGAGCTTCTTCATTTGTATCCAGAGATGGAGCAAAACCGCCCTCATCACCTACTGCCGTGCTGAATCCCTTCTTATTAAGAAGCGCCTTAAGAGCGTGGAATGTTTCAGTGCTCATTCTGAGAGCTTCTGAAAAGCTTGGAGCGCCTGCAGGCATAATCATAAACTCCTGAATATCAAGAGTATTATTTGCATGTTCTCCACCATTCATGATATTCATCATAGGTGTAGGAAGTGTCTTGGCATTAACGCCGCCAAGATACTGGAACAATGGAAGTCCAAGGCATTCTGCAGCTGCATGAGCGGTAGCCATGGATACACCAAGAATAGCGTTTGCACCTAACTTACCCTTGTTCTTGCTTCCGTCAAGCTCGATAAGAGCTGCATCAAGAGCAGGCTGATCCATTGCATCCATACCGATGATAGCCGGAGCGATTATTTCATTTACATTCTTAACTGCTTTCTGTACACCCTTGCCGAGGTAACGCTTTTTATCTCCGTCACGGAGCTCAACTGCTTCGTGAACACCTGTAGAAGCTCCTGATGGAACGATTGCTCTTCCCATACTGTTATCATCAAGCCATACTTCAACTTCTACAGTTGGATTTCCTCTTGAATCAAGCACCTCACGTGCGTATACATCATCAATAACTGCCATTTAGTTTTCCTCCCTATTTTGCCTCAATTATTTGTAAAAAGTCCTCAGGTACAAGGCTGGCACCTCCAACTAGGGCTCCGTCAATATCCGGCATAGAAAGCAGTTCAGCTGCATTTGCCGGTTTTACGCTTCCACCGTACTGAATTCTGACCTTCTCCGCAGTTTCAGCCATATAGATTGATGCGATGGTATCTCTGATAAATTTGCACATATCCTGAGCCTGCTGTGAGCTTGCCGTTTTTCCGGTACCTATAGCCCAAATAGGTTCATATGCAATAGTAACAAGGGGGATTTCCTTCATGGAAATTCCGTCAAGGCCCTTCCTAATCTGGTTTCCGACCCATTCCTTCTCCTTGCCTGCTTCACGAATCTCAAGTGATTCTCCACAGCACATTATAGGACGAATTCCAAGCTCAAGAGCCTTCTTCACCTTCTTGTTTACTGTTTCATCTGTCTCATTGTTATACTCTCTTCTTTCAGAGTGACCAATGATTACAAAATCGATTCCCAGTTCAGTAAGCATTTCTCCGGAGATCTCGCCGGTATATGCTCCTTCTGTTTCAAAATGCATGTTCTGTGCACCAATTCCGACATTGGTATCACAAAGCTCATTCTTCAAGCTCTCAAGCTGAAGAAATGGTGCACAGATTGCAACATCAACTCCACAGGCAGGCTTATAAATCTGCTTGAATTTACAAGCAAATTCTTCAGCCTGCTCTATGTTTTTATACATTTTCCAATTTCCTGCTACGAATAAACTTCTACTCATCTTACTTTGTTGCTTTCTTTGCTGCAGCCTTCTTTGGTGCTGCCTTCTTTGCTGGTGCTGCCTTCTTAACAGGTGCAACCTTCTTAACTGTTTCCTTCTTAGGAGCTGCTGCCTTCTTAGCTGGAGCTGCCTTCTTTGCTGCTTCCTTCTTAGGAGCTGCTGCCTTCTTAGCTACTGCCTTCTTAGGAGCTGCTGCTTTCTTAGCTGTTGCTTTCTTTGCTTCTGCCATTTTGTCCACCTTCTTTAATTTAGATTTTTTAATTTGTTTATTCTGCAGGCAAGAAACGCCTGGGAGTATCTTTCCTTCAAGGAATTCAAGGGATGCACCACCACCTGTGGAGATATGTGTCATCTTATCATCAAGCTTAAACTGAGAAACTGCTGCAGCGCTGTCGCCACCGCCAATAACAGTAATTCCTTTATTCTCAGCAAGAGCCATTGCAATAGCCTTTGTACCGCCGGCAAATGCCTTAAACTCGAAGACACCCATTGGTCCATTCCACATTATGGTCTTTGCTTTTTTGATTTCCTTTGTATAAAGCTCAATAGTCTTAGGACCTATATCCATGCCCATCCAACCATCAAGTATCTTATCGTTATCAACAATCTTTGTCTTGCACTTCGGATCAAACTTATCACCGATTTTGCTGTCAACAGGAAGCAGGAACTTTACGCCCTTTTTCTTTGCCTTAGCCTGAAGCTTCTTTGCAAGATCAAGCTTATCTCTCTCACATAATGATGAACCAACGTTATAACCATTTGCCGCAAGGAATGTATATGCCATTCCACCACCGATAATGATCGTGTCAGCCTTTTTAATAAGATTCTCAATAACCAAGATCTTATCGGAAACCTTTGATCCACCGAGAATTGCTACCATCGGTCTCTTTGGATTATCCAAAGCCTCCCCGAGGAATTCCAATTCTTTTTCAATTAAGGAACCGGATACTGCAGGAAGATAATCTGCAATGCCTGCCGTACTTGCATGAGCTCTGTGTGCTGTACCAAAAGCATCGTTAACAAATACATCTGCAAGACTTGCTAAATCCTTTGCGAACTCAGGATCATTCTTTTCTTCCTCTGCTCTGTATCTGACATTTTCAAGGAGCATTACTTCTCCGCTCTTAAGCTCCATTGCAGCCTTCTTAACTGAGTCATCAACAACAACATCAGACTTAGCGAAAACAACCTTTTTCTTTAAAAGCTTTGAAAGTCTTTCTGCAACCGGAGCAAGGCTAAGCTCAGGCTTCGGCTGGCCCTTAGGCTTACCCATGTGCGAGCACAAAATAATAGCTGCGTCGTTATCGAGCAAATACTGAATTGTCGGAAGTGCAGATACGATTCTAAAATCGTCTGTAATTTTTCCGTCCTTCATTGGCACGTTAAAGTCGCAGCGACAAATAATTTTTTTATTTTTTACGTCAATATCTTTTACTGTCTTCTTCATTGAAATACCTTCTTCAATAAAATTACTATAGATACAAAAATGATTATATCATATTGAATTTTTTTTACATATACTTTTAATGCAACATATTTCACATTCAGGATTTCTTGCACTGCACACACGTCTGCCGTGAAATATTAATGCGTGGTGCATATTTGTCCAATTCTCCTTTGGAATGCACTTCATAAGCTGCAATTCTGTATCTAAAACATTATCCGCTTTTGTGAGTCCGATTTTATTTGAGAGTCTGAATACATGAGTATCAACTGCTATATGCTGCTCCCCAAAACCCACGGACAGGACTACGTTTGCAGTCTTTCTTCCAACACCGGGAAGCTCCTGTAGTGCATCAAAATCCTGAGGGACTCTGCCATCATATTTTTCTACAAGCATGCGAGACAGATTCACAACATTCTTTGCTTTTTGTTTATACATTCCTATGCTGTGAATATACTGTTCAACATCCTCAGGACTCAGCTTTGACATCGCCTTTGCATCAGGTGCTTTTTTAAAAAGTGCCGGAGTAACCTTGTTTACAGAAACATCAGTTGTTTGCGCAGACATTACTGTCGCAATAAGAAGCTGATATACAGAGCTGTGATTAAGAGCGCAGCCCGCATCAGGATATTCTGCGATTAAAGCATCCATCACCTTCAGTTTATTTTGCTTTGATAGCTGCGACATATCCTATTTCTTTTTTGCAGGGCTCTTTTCTGCAGGCTTAGCATTAATAATTTTTGCTATGGAAATTATATCTCCGGAAACAGCAGAGCCTGTCGGAACAGAGCCTGCGCCTCTTCCGTAGAAGAATACATCATCTGCACAATCAGTCTTGAGTGTGATGCCGTTAAACTCATAATCAACATTGTAAAGGATATCATCCTTCTTAATAAGCTCCGGCTTTACACTGAGCACGATACCATTCTTGCCAAGCTTTGCCTTTGCAATGAGTTTTATCTTGCAATCCTTTTCAACAGCATCCTTTATATCCTGATCAGTTATACCGCTGATACCAACTCTCTTGATTGCAGAGGGCTTTCTGTAATATCCCATTGCAAGATCAGCGAGAAGGCAAATCTTATTTGCGGCATCAATACCCTCAACATCAGCAGTCGGATCAGCCTCTGCAAATCCATGCTCCTGTGCAAGTGCAAGTGCAGCCTCGTAACGCATTCCGTTTTCAGTCATCTGCGTGAGAATATAGTTTGAAGTACCATTTACGATGCCTCTGATTTCAGTAAATTTATTTGCCGCAAGATTTCCCTTGATTGCACTAAGTACTGGAATAGCCCCGCAAACAGATGCTTCGTACATCAGTTCAACCTTATTCTTCTTTGCGGCTTCCTTGAGCTGAGAAATATTTTCTGCAAGAGCTGCCTTGTTTGAGCTTACAACATGCTTCTTAGCATTAAGTGCCTTCAGCATATATGTGCTTGCAGGCTCAATACCGCCCATAACCTCAGCAACAATCTGAATGCTTGGATCATCAAGTATATCCTTTATATTTGATGTAAACATACGCTTAGGAAGACCTGATGACTTAATCGCATAAGGATTAATATCCAATATCTTCTTAACATTTACTTTAAAGCCACAACGAGCTTCTATTAATTTTTCATTTTCAAGAAGAACCTTAAATGTTCCGCGGCCTACTGTACCGAATCCCAAAATTGCTACATTGATACTTTTCATTTTTATAACCCTAAATTCTTTCTGTTTACAACATCTCTGGTTTTGCAAACATCTACCCAGCTTGTCATCGAATCAATAATCGATGTTAGTTCCTTCATTACATTTGGTATGTCGATTTTTTGCGGACATTGCTTTGCACACTCACCGCACGCAATGCACGCTGATGATCTATACTCCGGAGCAATCGCCTCATTTTGCATTGTTACATTAAAGCTTTTGCATACCTTAGCTTCATTATATATTTGAATCTGAACCGGAATATTTATACCATTCTTACAATACTTCAGACAATAACCGCATGCGGTACAAGGTACTGATGATTTGAATTCCTCTGCGATTTTATACAACTGTGAATTTTCTTCATCTGTTGTCGGATTAAGTCTTTCAAATATTTCGATATTCTGCTTCATTTGATCGAAGCTGCTCATTCCGCTTAAGATCATCTTTATATCTTCAAACTGCATAAGCCATCTGAAAGCCTTATCAACACCATATTTCGCAAGGGCTCCGCCTCTTACAGGCTCCATAATCCAAACCGGGATGTGGAATTTCTTTAGCAGCTCCATCTTTTCTTTTCCCTGCTGAAGAGTCCAGTCAACATAGTTTAGCTGTATCTGACAAAATTCCATTTCGTTTCCAAACTTATTTAGAAACTTCTCAAGATTGTCCAGCCTTGCGTGACAGGAAAAACCGAGGTGTCTGATCTTTCCCTGTTTTTTCATTTCTACAAAATAGGCACAGATTCCTTTTTCATCGGACATATATTCATCCATTGAAAACTCTGAGATATTGTGCAGAAGATAGTAATCGAAATAATCTACCTTACAATTCTTAAGCTGAAGTGCAAATGTATCCTTTGGATTTACAACAGCAGATGGCTGGTGCCCCGGATACTTATCGGCGAGGAAAAACTTTTCTCTCGGAAAACGGGAAAGTGCTTTTCCTATTACAACTTCAGATAATCCTCCATGATAGGGATATGCCGTGTCAAAATAGTTAACGCCGTTCTCAATTGCATAATCAGTCATTTTAAATACTTGTTCTTCATCAATGCTCTTCCCATCTTCAAGAAGCGGCAATCGCATGCATCCAAAGCCAAGCATCGAAAGCTTATCATCTTTAAACTCTCTGTAAATCATATGCTCTCCTTTTAAGCTTTAAAGCCCGCGCGCTTTTTACTGTTGTCCATATGAACCTCCGCGGCCTTCTTTGCAGCATCCTTGTCCCTGTTTACAATTGCCTCATAAATGTTTTTATGCTCCTGAAGGACATCATCATAATAGGAACTTATATACTCAATGCTAAGCTTTGTATTTTTTGTGTAGACTTGGAATGATGTTAGAACATGCTTAAGCATCCTGTTACCTGTTGCGTTATATATAATCTGATGGAACTCTGTATTAAGGTTCATAAACTTTACAGCATCTTCCTTGTGTCTGTAGAATTCCATAAGATCATAAACTTCTCTGAGTCTGGCCATATCCTCATCGGATATTCTGTCAATTGCAAATTGAACACCGATTACTTCATATGCCTTTCTAAGCTCATACATATCCTCAATGTCCTGATCATTTAATCCAAGAACAAAAGCGCCCTTATTTGGGATAATTTCAATCAGTCCATCCAGTTCAAGCTTTTGGAAAGCCTCTCTTACAGGTGTGCGACTTACTTTATATAAATCACATACCGACTGCTCGGTAAGCTTAGTTCCGTTTTCTATTTTATGTTTAAGAATATCGTCTCTTAATGTTTCAAACAAATCCATTATTGTATACCTCGATTCATGTATACAATTGTATCACTCTGCACAAAAACATCAATATATTGTATATAAATAATAAAAAAAGACGTTTGATTTACTATCAAACGTCTAAAATAAGTTTATTTTTATTTCTTTTCTACCGCAATACCGGTCTTATGACCATTAAGATCATATACTTCAAGTCCGGTTTTTTCAGTAATGCTGTCTGCCAGAGTTTCACTCTTAATATAGTCACTGAATACATTTATAGCATTCTTTACGGCATCATCAGCCTCGGTGAAGATATCAATGCGATCCATCATTTCGAAATTCTGGTTCTTTCTCATCTGCTGAACCTTGGAAACGAGCTCTCTTGCAAGACCCTCTGTAATAAGCTCATCAGAGAGATTTGTATCAAGAATTACGCAAAGATCTCCGCTCTGGTCTGCCGTGAAGCCTTCCTTGGCCTGAACATTTACGGAAACCATATCAGAAGTAATATCTGTATCCTCGCCATTTAAGTTAAGAACGATCTTTCCGTTAGCACTGATATCAGCAAGAACCTGCTTAGGATCAAGCTTATTTACAGCGCCGCCAAATGCCTTAATCTTCTGTCCGAGAATAGGACCTGCAACTCTGAAATCAGGTTTAAGCTGATAGTTAAGATATGTATCCATGTTTTCTTCAAAGACAACTTTCTTAACATTTAACTCTTCCTTAATCAGATCTGACATGTAACCGATTTCGGCTTCATACTTCTTATCAACGAGAAGCTCTGAAAGCGGCTGACGAACCTTAATCTTTGCCTTTTCTCTGATTCCGCGGCCCATATTTACTATGCTGCGAACGAGATCCATTCTCTTTTCCAGAGCCTTATCAATAAGAGCTGCATCAGACTTCGGATAGCTTGCAACATGCACAGTATCCTCTCCGGTAAGATTCTGATATAACTCATCTGTGATAAATGGTGCAAATGGAGCCATAAGCTTTGCAAGACCAACAAGGATTTCATAAGTAGTGCTGTAAACAGCCTTCTTATCATCACTAAGACCCTCTGAATAGAATCTTCTTCTTGCACGTCTGATATACCAGTTTGAAAGATCCTCATTAACAAACTCAGTAATCATCTTAACTGTCTTGTTATGATCATATTCTTCCATTGAAGCTGTTACATCTAAAACAAGCTGATTAAACTTGGATAAAATCCATCTGTCAAGCTCCGGACGCTTTGAATAATCAACAAAGCACTTTGCAGCATCGATATTATCTGTATTAGCATAAAGAGTAAAGAAATTGTATACATTTCTGAGAGTTCCGAAGAACTTACCCTGAATATCAATAAGTCCGTCTTCATCGAACTTGGTCGGAAGCCATACAGGAGATACTGAAAGCAGATACCAACGAACCGCATCAGCACCGTACTTGTCAAAGAGCTCGAATGGGTTAACGGTGTTACCCTTATGCTTACTCATCTTCTTGCCTTCCTTGTCAAGAACAAGGTCGTTAACAAGAACATTCTTGTAAGGAGCACAGCCCTTAATAAATGTAGATATAGCAAGCAGTGAATAGAACCAGCCTCTGGTTTGGTCAATTCCCTCGCAAATAAAATCTGCAGGGAAGAATTCCTTATCAAAGTTTTCCTTATTTTCAAAAGGATAATGTCTCTGAGCAAATGGCATTGATCCGCTATCAAACCAGCAGTCCATAACCTCAGGAATTCTGTTCATAGTCTTTCCGCACTTTTCGCATGTGATATGAACATCATCAACATACGGTCTGTGCAGCTCAATATCCTCACTGATATTTTCCTGTGCCTTCTCAACCAGTTCTGCTCTGGAACCGATAGATTCAAGGTTACCGCATTCGCAGCGCCAAATATTAATTGGGGTTCCCCAATATCTGTTTCTTGAAATAGCCCAGTCCTTAACGTCCGCAATCCAGTTGCCGAAGCGTCCCTCGCCTATTGCTGCCGGATGCCAACTAACCTTATTGTTTGCATCTACAAGCTGATCTCTAAGCTTAGTCATCTCAATGTACCAGGATGGCTTTGCATAGTATACGAGCGGTGTATCGCAGCGCCAGCAATGCGGATAATTATGGTTAAGCTTTTCCTTGTCATAAAGCTTTCCTTCCTGTGCAAGGTACTTGATGATTTCTACATCAAGACCCGGCTCCATGATGAAATGACCTTTCCAAGGAGTTGCTGTATACTTACCCTCTTCATCAACAGGGTTTACTACTGCAACACTGTATTTTCTTCCTGCCTGATAGTCGTCCTCACCAAATGCAGGAGCGCAGTGAACAATTCCTGTACCATCCTCAGTTGATACATAGTCAGCGCAGCCAACGAAGAATGCCTTGCCCGGAACATCAACAAACGGCATAAGCTGTTCGTATTCCTGGAATTCAAGGTCCTTACCCTTCATTTCCTCAACGATTTCATATTCACCCTTCTTTGAAAGGACTGCGTCAACGCGGGCCTTTGCAAGAATGTAATAATTACCGTCCTGTTTTGCCTTTACATAATCAAGCTCCGGACCAACTGCCAAAAATTCATTTGCGGCAAGTGTCCATGCTGTTGTTGTCCATGCAAGGAAATATGTATTCTCTTCACCCTTCTTTTTAAATGGAACTGTGAGAGTAATTACAGATACATCCTTATAACCCTGTGCTACCTCGTGGGAAGCCAGTCCTGTTCCGCAGCGCGGGCAATAAGGAACGACCTTGTGTCCTTCATATATGAGTCCTGCTTTGTAGAACTCCTTTAAAATCCACCAAACAGATTCAATGTAATTGTTATCAAGGGTAATATACGGATTATCTAAATCAACGAGATATCCCATTCTCTTGGTCATATCTCTCCACATGCTCTCGTATGTGAAAACTGATTCCTTGCACTTTTCATTGAAAGGCTTAATACCATATTTTTCGATATCCTGCTTGCCGGAGAAACCGAGCTGCTTTTCAACTTCAATTTCTACAGGAAGACCGTGAGTATCCCAGCCTGCTTTTCTGGTAACCTTGTAACCCTGCATTGTCTTGAAACGACATACAGAATCCTTTAAGGTACGAGCTATAACATGGTGAATACCAGGTTTGCCGTTTGCTGTAGGGGGGCCTTCATAGAATACAAACTGAGGACAGTCCTCACGCGCGCTTACGCATTTTTCAAGAAGATTTTCCTCATCCCATTTTCCTGCCTGAGCATTCTGAACTTCTGCTATAGGCTTGTTTGATAAATTTTTATACATTTTAACCTCCTGCCCTTGCGTTCTCTGTACAAGGGTCAACATCATATTATAACTTATATATACGGTATTTCCAAGGAAGAAAAATATTCAGAGTCTCGAAATTTGATGATAAAAAATGGTTTTTTGAGGTTGAATAGTAACTGAAAACAAAGTACAATATATTCATACACTAGTACATTAAAGCGTTTAAGTGAATAGGAGGATAATATGGCATATCAATCAAAACTTCAAACAACTGACGTAGATGAATTATTCGAGGCAATGATTGCCCTTCAAGATAAAGAAGAATGCTACAGATTCTTCGAAGACCTTGTTACTGTAAAAGAGCTTCAGGCGATGGCGCAAAGATGGCAGGTTGCAAAATGTCTGAGTAAAAAAATGACTTACATGGATATTGAAGCTACTACAGGAGCATCTGCGGCAACAATATCAAGAATAAACAGATGCATGTCTTATGGATCTGATGGCTATAAGCACATGATAGATAAACTGGCAAAGAAATAAAAAAAGATACGTAAAAAGCGGCCTTCTGCAGTGGCCGCTTTTTAATTTCCTTAGCTAAAGATGTATTTGCGTTTTGCTTTAGTCCTCTGCTACGATAGCCTTTCCATCATAGTAGTTGCAGTTCGGGCAAACTCTGTGTGGGAGCTTTGGCTCGTGGCACTGCGGACAAGTGGATAATGCAGGAGCAGTTCTCTTCATGTTAGGAGCTTTTCTGCTCATACTCTTAGCATGGGATGTTCTTCTTTTTGGTGTTGCCATAATCAAAACACCTCCTTACTATTATTTATTTATCGCTTATACGCGACTTTTAGAGTATAAACAAAGGCGACGCCTTTGTCAAGCATTATTTTGTTACGATTTCGTAAGTATCCTTAGCAATCATAAGTTCTTCGTTTGTCGGGATAAGGAGAATCTTTACCTTGCTGTCAGCTGTGCTGAGAACCTTTTCTTCTCCTCTAACCTTGTTAGCTTCCTTATCAAGAACGATTCCGAGAGCTTCGAGGCCCTTGCAGATATCTTCTCTCATAGGAGCACTGTTTTCACCAACGCCTGCTGTGAATACGATGGCATCAGCTCCGCCGATTTCAGCCATATAAGCTCCAATGTAATGCTTTACTCTGTGAGCAAATACGTCCCAAGCAATCTGAGCTTTCTTGTCGCCCTTTGCCATAGCGTCTTCAACGTCTCTCATATCTGAAGAAATGCCGGAGATTCCGAGGATACCGGACTTCTTGTTCATCATTGTATCAACATCAGCAAAGCTCATGTTTTCTTTTCCTGCAACGAATGGAATGATAGCAGGATCGATGTCACCACAACGTGTACCCATTACAAGGCCTTCAAGCGGTGTAAGACCCATTGATGTATCGAAGCACTTGCCGTTCTTAACTGCAGCGCAGGATGCACCGTTTCCGATGTGGCATGTTACAAGGTTAACTTCGTCAACCTTCTTGCCGAGCATTTCAGCAGCCTTAGCTGTTACATATCTGTGAGATGTGCCGTGGAAGCCGTAACGACGTACGCCGTACTTTTCATAGTATTCATATGGAAGTGCGTAAATATATGATTCTGCAGGCATTGTCTGATGGAAGGATGTATCAAATACGCCAACCATCGATGTATTTGGCATAAGCTTCTTGCATGCAGCGATACCAAGAAGGTTTGCAGGATTGTGAAGAGGAGCAAGCTCGTTTAATCCTTCAACTGTCTTGAGCATTTCGTCAGTAACAAGTGCAGAAGAAGCGAACTTTTCGCCACCCTGTACAACTCTGTGACCTACTGCACCAATTTCATCCATGCTTGCTGCTACGCCGTGATCCTTGTCAAGAAGAGCATCAATAACATGTCCGATTGCATCTGTATGATCCTTCATAGGAACTTCAAGAACGAACTTATCCTGACCGATCTTTTCGTGCTTAATAACAGATCCATCAATACCGATTCTTTCTACAAGACCCTTACAAAGAAGTTCTTCGCTTGGCATGTCGAGAACCTGATACTTGAGTGATGAGCTGCCGCAATTAACAACTAATACCTTCATTTTTAATCTCCTTTAAAATAAATATTTATTTTGATTGAATTTCAACTATATTATTATATACCTGAAATAATATTCATACAATTGGCTTTTGCCGAAGAATATCTAGGAAATGCTCGGATTTATTACAAAATCCGAATATTCGCGCACATTCCGGCCGGTAAGAATGGAATACAAATCCGATGCCTGAACGTCGGTTTCAAGCATTGCCTTCATAGGCGATACAATAACCTGAGCTTTTTTCAGATTGCTTATTATTTCTATATTTCCGGCATCCTTTGCCTCTTTTAATATTCCGGCTCCTGTCTTATTAAATGCCAAGACTCTGGCATAGAGTCCTTGATTTTTTGCCTCATCAAGCAAGTCCTTGTCCATATCAAGTGCAATGCACAAAAGCGCTCTGGAAAGACGAGCATATGTATATCTTTTTGACTTTGCATTAAGAATTATCTCATCCGTGCTCTGGGCATTTAAAACAGCCTTCTTAAAAGCGTTCTCAAGGCCCTCGGAAATACCCATTATGCCTTCAAGCTCATAGGCAGGCTTCATCAGAAGTGCGTAACGCAGCATGTCAAACAGACGTTTGTCCGCATTCTCATCCCAAAAAGCCGAAGCCTGAAGCTCATACAAGGCGTCCTCCGGAACAAAGTCTTCGATTTCCGCAAGATGCTCCCTGATATATGTTGCCGTAGCAATATGCCCTCTGCCCATTCTCTTTATGGCATGCGGCGTCATTTTTTCATTTACTCTGAGATATTCCGTCCCAAGAATGTCGTTAGGTTCAAGCTCAGTAGCCCCTGTGAATTTTGCCAGAGCGGCCGGATAAGAAAGTCCCTCCTTTAGCATAGCTTTTATTTCCGGACTATTAGAGCTGTCAACCGATGCAATCCTCTTGAGCTTCTCTAAATCCGCACATTCGCTGCCAAAGGCAAAATCGCTTACGCACGAAAGTCCCTCAAGAATCTTTATCCCGCCGTAGGCAAAATCAGAGGCAGAGCTTAGCGCGAAAACTGTTGGAAGCTCAACAACCAGGTCTGCGCCCTCAGCAACAGCAGCCTTAGCCCTTGTCCATTTATCGCAAATAGCCGGATAGCCTCTTTGAACAAAATTGCCACTCATAACGCAAACAATGCCGTCCGGAGAAAGCTCTTCCCGGATGGCATCGAATAAATACTTATGACCGTTATGAAACGGATTAAACTCGGCAATTACACCGACATATTTCATTACTGTCTGTCCTTTTCAGATTGTGCCTTATAAATCTGATCCTTAACTTCATTTCTTGATGATGAAATGTTTGTATTGATTTTCTCAAATGTTCCCTGAAGGTTATCATACATATCAGTGAAATATGTTGCATAAAGCTGATCAACCTTTTCCTGAAGATTGTAAAGCATGTTGTCTGTATAATCTAAAATGCTCATCTTCATTACCTGAGAATTTTCCTTTGCAACTCTTATAATCTCATCAGCCTTAGCCTTTGCAGTTACTGTGATTTCATCATTATCAACGAGCTTGTCAGCTCTGAGCTTTGCATCGTTAATAATCTTCTCATATTCAGCCTTTGCTTCATTGAGAATTCTTTCTCTTTCGTTCTTAATCCACTGAGCCTGCTGGATTTCATCAGGAAGCTCCTGTCTGATTTCCTTTACGATGTCTGTAATTTCGTCAGGATCAACCATAACCTTCTTTACAAGTGGAACACTGCTTGCAACGTCGATAATCTCGTCTAATTCGTCTAATAATTCAAGAACCTTCATAAAACCTCTATCCTTTCTGTTTCATAATCTCTAATGTTGTCGGATGCACCATCATTGATACATCGCCCCCAAGTGAAAATACCTGTCTAACCTCTGTTGAACTGATGTATGATAATGCAGGATCAGTCATCAGGAATATAGTTTCGGTATTTTTGTAAAGCTTTTGATGCATCTGAGAAATCGGAAGCTCATATTCAAAATCAGCAGAGTTCCTCAGCGACTTCACCTCAACATCAAAGCCTCTGTCATTAACATACTTTGCTCTCAGCCCCTCGCAGGATTCAACCTTTAAATTAGGAATATCTGCGCAGGCCTTCTTTATCATCTCTACTCTTGTATCGAAGTCATACATAGACTTCTTTGCAAGATTTACTGTTACTGCAACAACTAGCTCATCATACATCTTTGCCGCTCTGCGGATAATATCGATATGTCCGAGCTGTATTGGATCAAATGATCCGGAGAATAAGGCCTTACTCATAAATGCTCACCCCAATTTGACCATAGCTTTTATCTTTAACCATCTTAAAACCAAAAGCTTCCTCAGGCATTTCGTCTCTATCTGCGTGCTCGCACACAATGCAGCCGTTTTCGCTTAAGACTCCGGCTTCACTGATAATCTGAAGTGCCGTTAAATAATAATCGCTGGCATAAGGAGGATCAAGGAAAATAATATCGAGCTTTTCCTTTATTCTTCGGATATTTGACTTGAAATCTCCGGAGAGAATAATTGCCTCATCCTCAGCCCCGCAAATCTTTATATTCTCTTTTATCAACTTTATACTGTCCCTCGAAGAATCCGAAAAGTATACTCTTTTCGCACCTCTTGACAAAGCTTCAAGGCCTAGGTTTCCAGTACCCGCAAAAAGATCCAGGCAAACAGACTCATCATTAAGGTATGGAATCAGCATGCTGAAAACTGCCTCCTTAACCTTATCGCTTGTCGGGCGTATGTCATATGTTTTTGGGGTGACTAAACGTCTGCCCCTATATTCACCGGTAATAATTCTCATAACCCTAATATTATACCATAATATGTTACTTCTCTACAGCACAAGTTTATCGCTGTTTACATAGTCTTTATATATCCTGTCATAGAATACCTTGTTATCTGGATTACTTTGCTCGGGATCATTTTCATATAACAGGTCGGCCATGTCGCTTGCAAGCTTAAGCACGCTGCTATGTTTAACAGGGTCAGCAAGCTGTAGCTGAGGAAGTCCATGCTGCCTGTAGCCAAACAGCTCTCCGGGGCCTCTCAGCTCAAGATCCTTTTCCGCAATATAAAATCCATCGCGGCTTTGGCACATAATCTCAGCGCGGCTTAGCGCAATCTCGCTTTCATCCCCAAGAACCAGGAAGCAGTACGATTGCTCGCATCCTCTTCCTACGCGTCCTCTGAGCTGGTGAAGCTGGGCAAGGCCAAATCTTTCAGCGTTTTCAATAAGCATCACGGTCGCATTTGGCACATTGATTCCAACCTCAATTACAACTGTTGAAATCAGAACAGATATCTCTCCGGCAGAAAAGGCTCTCATACATTCATCCTTTTCAGCTTGCTTCATCTCTCCATGAAGAAGTCCCGCTTTAATGCCCGGATAAGTCCTTGTAAACTCTTCATAGAGACTTTCCGCAGAATATCCCTGAAGACTTTCCGAATCCTCAATAAACGGAGCAACAATGTAGGCCTGTCTGCCCTTTTCGATTTCGGAAAGAAGCTTATCATAGGCACTATCCCTGTTTTGCTCATTAAAGCGATTTGTAATTATTGCCTGCCTTCCCGGAGGAAGCTCATCAATAATGGAAATATCAAGATCAGAATACAGCACCACCGCAAGAGTCCTCGGAATTGGCGTCGCGGTCATTACGAGAACATCAGGATTATCGCCCTTATCACCGAGCTTTTTACGCTGATTGACTCCGAATCTGTGCTGCTCATCGGTAATTGCAAGCCCCAGTTTCCTAAACTCGACATTGCCCGAAATCAGTGCGTGGGTACCGATTAGAATATCGATTTCGCCTGACTTAAGCTTTTCAAGTACCTCGCGTTTATCCTTTGCCCCAAGGCTGCCGCTGAGATATCCGATATTTATATCAAAGGCCTCGAAATCCTTTGTAAAGCTTTCAAAATGCTGAGACGCAAGTATTTCCGTCGGGGCCATGAAAACGCCCTGATAGCCCGCTTTTACAGCTTTGTAAAGGGCCGCTTCGGCAATAATCGTTTTGCCGGAGCCAACGTCGCCCTGGAGCAAACGGTTCATTGCAAGCTCACTGTTCATATCGCTTTCGATTTCCCTCAATGCTCTTTCCTGTGCGGATGTCAAATTGTAACCAAGTGACTTGATAAAAGGAGAAAAATCACCCTTCTTAAAGCTTACGCCCTGCCTGCCAAAGCCAAATCTTGATGCAGACAGCTTGAGCGCAAATCTCAAATCAAAAAGCTCCTCAAATACGAGTCTGTATCTTGCGGCCTTATAAGCATCAGTATCCGTTGGATAATGAATATTTTCCAAAGCAAAAGCAATAGGAGCAAGCTTGGCCTTTTCTATCACATCTAATGGAAGCTGCTCAGGGTAATCCGCTGCGAGAAGAAGCGCCTGCTTTGAGACCCTTCTTAGGTCCTTTTGACTTAGACCTCTTGTTGATGAATATACCGGCAGTATGCCCGTTTCAAGATCTGAATCGGCAGGCTCATAGCTTGGATGGAACATCGTGACGCTTCCGTTTTCGACCTTTACTTTTCCAAAGAATCTATATTTGCTGCCATTCTTAAACTGCTTGGCCATAAAGCCCGCCATAAAGAATAAGACCTCCATCTTAGCGCTTTTATCTAAAACGGAAAGATGCAGGGTTCTTTTCCTGCCATAGCCACGCCCCAGAGCATTGAAAACAACGGTGCCTTCGACAACCGCCTTTTCACCGTCCTTTAGCCCTGCAATGAGCTTAACATTTCTCATATCCTCGTATTCTCTCGGATAATTTCTGAGAAAATCACCAATACAAAAGATGCCAAGGCGTCCGAATGCCTCGGCTTTTTTGGGGCCAATACCCTTAATCTCTGTTATATTGGATTCCAAGCTTAGGATTGTACTCAATTTCAATATCCCTGCCGACAGATTTTTTTGAATACATAGCGACAATCCTAAGCTTTATGCTTTTGATAGGCAGCTCAAGATTATCCTCTATTTTGTTTGCGATATAATTCAGCACGGAGTTTGAAAACAGATTAATACTTGTTCCAAACCTAAGTGCTATATTGATTACGAGCTCAACACCCTCGGACTCCATTGTACAGCTTTTTCCGAGTAGCTTAAAATCACCCCTGTGTCCGGATAGTGCATCGGCGACTATCTGGTCCAAAAGAGCATTATCAAAGCTTATTATTCCCATGTTGTTCTCTATTGAAGTTATCATACAGTAATTATATCATAAGCACGAACAAAATGAAAAAAGGACAAGCCAAAGGCTTGTCCTTTTCATAGTTTCTAATTACATAGCACGGGAAACTTTTCCGGATCTGATGCATCTTGTGCATACGTTAATTCTGGATACTGTACCGTTTTCTTCAACTCTTACAGACTGAATGTTAGCGTTCCA
>DCHA01000066.1:25505-33997 GCA_002315535.1 Firmicutes bacterium UBA1764
TCCACTTTCTTCTTGTGTGTCTGTTTGAGTGGGAAACATTGTTTCCGGTTACTTGACCCTTACCACAAATAGCGCACTTCTTTGACATTTATCTGCACCTCCTTCTTACCCTGTGCCGGGTTCATTAATGTAAACGGACATAAGTCCGCAGATTTCGTACTTGAAAAGTATACCTAATATTAACAAGCTTTGCAAGTATTATTTTCGTTTTTTATTAAAATCTTTTTTCTTCGGAGCTTCTGCCCGGGGCCTAATAAGACATTTCTTATCAAAGCCTATTAAGTCAGCTCTTCCCGCCGCAAGTAGTGCCTCCTTTACAAGCTCGTAGTTTTTCGGATCTCTATACTGAATTAAAGCCCTTTGCATCTGCTTTTCATGGTATGAGCTCGGAATATAAATCTTTTTCATAGTCCGAGGATCGACACCAGTGTAATACATCACGGTTGAAATTGTCGATGGCGTCGGATAGAAATCCTGCACCTGCTCCGGCATATAGCCCATATCGCGCACGCTTTCGGCAAGCGCAATCGCATCACTAAGGCTAGACCCCGGATGAGATGAAATCAGATATGGAACTGCATACTGCTTTAGCCCAAGCTCCTTATTTATTCTGTCAAATCGCTTTACAAACTCGTCATATACAGCCGCTTTTGGCTTTCCCATCAAATCAAGGACTCTATCTGATACATGCTCCGGAGCAGTCCTCAGCTGACCGCTGACATGATATTTGCAAAGCTCCCTAAGGAACTTATCGTTTTTATCAGCCAAAACATAATCAAACCTGATTCCCGATCTGATAAATACCTTTTTTACGCCCTCAAGATTTCTCAGCTTTCTGAGCAGCTCTATATATTCGCTATGGTCAGCGACTAGGTTTTTGCAGGGATTCGGATGCAGGCATTGTTTATTTTTGCAAACGCCGCACTCCATCTGCTTGTCACATGCAGGTCTTCTGAAATTTGCCGTAGGCCCGCCAACATCATGGATGTATCCCTTAAACTCAGGATCGCGAATCATTTGTTTTGCTTCTTTTATTATAGATTCCTGAGATCTGGCCTGAACTATCCGGCCCTGATGGAAGGTTATTGCGCAAAAGCTGCAGCCACCAAAGCATCCCCTGTTGCTGGTTAGAGAAAACTTGATTTCGTTTATCGCGGGCACCCCACCCAGCTTCTCATATGAGGGATGGTATGCATTCATATACGGCAGATCATAAACCGCATCCAGCTCTTTAGTTGTAAGAGGCCTTGATGGAGGATTCTGAACGACATAACGTTTTTCTCCGTACTTTTCTGTTAACACCTTACCGTTTTTAAAGTCGGTGTTTTGATATTGTATGTTAAAGCTCTCGGCATACTTCAGCTTATCAGCCTTCATATCATCATAATCAGGCAGCTCAATTCTGTCTTCTATCTGATCTATTTCTCGGCTCTTATAAACAGTTCCGGGGATATATGTAATATCCTTAACATCCATTCCGGATGCAAGGCAGTCGGCAATTTCTACAATTGAAAGCTCGCCCATGCCATAGCTGATAATATCTGCTCCGCTGTCCAGAAGAATCGATCTCTTGAATTTGTCAGACCAATAGTCATAATGAGCAAGCCTTCGCAGCGAAGCTTCAATTCCGCCGATTATTACAGGGCAGTCCTTATATTTTCTCTTTATCAAATTACAGTATACTATAGTCGCATAGTCAGGTCTTTTACCTGCTTCTCCGCCCGGAGTATACGCATCAGAATGTCTTCTCTTCTTATTAACCGTGAAATGATTAACCATGGAGTCCATATTTCCGGCAGAAACCAAGAACCCAAGCCTGGGCCTTCCGCATACGCTTATGCTTTCAGGGTTATTCCAATCAGGCTGAGAGATAATTGCGACCTTGTATCCATTGGACTCCAAAACCCGGCTGATTATAGCCGGGCCAAATGAGGAATGGTCAACATAAGCATCGCCGATTACATATACAAAATCGGCCTGCTCCCATCCTCTGTCATTCATTTCTTTTAAGCTAATTGGTAAAAACATTCTTATCTATCGAGATAGCAAAGCTACAGTCTCAACGTGCTTTGTAAAGCTGAAATTATCAAAGCACTTTAAGTATTTCGTTTCGTATCCGAACTGCTTTGCAGAAGCAAGATTAACCGCAAGTGTTTTCGGATTGCATGAAATATATATTATTTCAGGAATGTCATATGAGCAAATCTTCTTCATTGCCTTTGGATGTATTCCGGCTCTTGGAGGATCAACAACAATAACATCAGGCTTTGTTTCGATTTCATCAAGAACGTTCAGCACATCACCGCAAATAAAATGGCAGTTCTTAAGACCATTAAGTTCAGCATTTATCTTAGCTGATTCTACTGCGTCCTCAACAATTTCAACACCGTAAACTTCTTTTGCTTTAAGTGCCATTGCCTGGCTGATAGTGCCGGTCCCGCAGTAAAGATCATATACGATTTTTCCGTTGATATCCGGCAAAAGATTTAGCGCATCAAGGTAAAGTCTTTCTGCCGCAAGCACATTGCTCTGGAAAAAGCTAAGCTCGCTAACCTTAAACTTCAGTCCGAGTATTTCTTCCATATAATAATCACGACCATACAGGATCTTCATATCGTCGACCTTAAGTGAGTCTGCAACATTGTCATTATAGGTGTGAAGAATCCCGACAATACTGCTGTCAAGCTTTGCGCCAAGCAGCAGCTTGACAAAGCCCTCATCGTCAAAATCACCATCCGAGCTCGTGACAATATTGATCAAAAGCTCGTTTGTGCGAATACCCTTTCTGACTATAAGCGATCTTAAAAGTCCGTCATGTCTTTTCTTATGATAAAAAACATAGCCCTTAGAATTACACCAATCGCGTGTAAGATTAAGGACTGTATTAAAATCCTCCGGAACAAGCTGACACATGCCGGAGTTGATAATCGAAATAAAGCTGCCCTTCTTGTGCATGCCCAAATTCATTGGGCCACCCTTTACCTCATCGCCGAAGGTATATTCCATCTTGTTGCGATATCCATACATCTGGGGACTCGGGATCATCGGGCCTAAAATAGAAACATCAATTTCGTTCTTAATAAACTCTTCCTTTGAAGCTTCCAGTTTTTCTTCGAGCTGCTTTGCATACGGGATGCCCTGAAATGTGCATCCGCCGCACACATCGCACACAGGGCAAATAGGTCTAGAACTGTCCATATTTGTCATAAAACTCTTTCTTGTATTCAAGGAATCTATCCTCATCGATTGCTTTTCTAATCTTTTCCATTGTGCTCACAAGGAAATGCAGATTATGCTCTGATAATAGCATAGACGACAGAATCTCATCATTCATAAAAATGCTGCGAAGATATGCCCTGCTGTAGTTTCTGCAAACATAGCAATCACATTCCGGATCAAGTGGGCCGAAGTCTTCGGCATTCTTTGCGTTTTTAATATTTACCTTCCCGTGACTTGTAAATGCAAGGCCATGTCTTGCAACACGTGTCGGAAGAACGCAGTCAAACATATCGATTCCGCGCTCAACGCCTTCAAAAAGGCAATCAGGACTTCCAACGCCCATCAGATATCTGGGTCTGTCAGAAGGAAGGTAATCGACACAATCATCAAGGACCTCATACATCAGCTCTTTAGGCTCACCAACTGATAGCCCTCCGATTGCATATCCCGGAAGATCAAGCTCAACAATCTGCTCTGCGGAGCGCTTTCTTAAATCCTTAAAGCATCCGCCCTGCATAATGCCAAAGAGCGACTGCTCTTCTACATTTTTGTGATATTCCTTGCAGCGCTTCAGCCATCTTGTTGTAAGCTCAAGGCTGTCCTCAACATATTTTCTTTCAGACGGATAAGCTGCACACTCGTCAAAGGCCATCATGATGTCAGATCCAAGTGCTTCCTGAACCTCCATTGATTTTTCCGGAGTAAACATGTGATAGCTACCATCAATATAGCTTTGGAAGCGCACACCCTCTTCGGTAATCTTTCTCATCTTACCCAAAGAGAAAACCTGAAATCCCCCGGAGTCAGTAAGTATTGCACCCTTCCAGTTCATAAACTTGTGAAGACCTCCGGCCTTCTTGATTAGCTCGTGGCCCGGTCTAAGGTACAAATGATATGTATTTGAAAGAATGATATTAGCGCCTTCGCTTCCGAGCCTTGCAACATCCTCCGGCTTCATAGCCTTTACAGTTGCCTGAGTGCCAACGGGCATAAACACAGGCGTTTCAAAGCTCCCATGAGGTGTGTGAACACAGCCCCTGCGAGCCTTTGTTCTGGCATCCTTCTTTTTTAATTCAAATGTAACTGCGTGTTTCATAATAATTATTCAATAAACATTGCATCGCCATATGAAAAGAATCTGTACTTTTCACTGACAGCCTCTTTATATGCATCAATCATTGCATCTCTGTTATACAAGGCAGAAACCAGCATAAGTAATGTTGATTTCGGCAGATGGAAGTTCGTAATAAGAGAATCAACCATCTTAAATTTGTATCCCGGATAAATAAAAATATTTGTTGATCCTGACCCGGCAATAAGCTTCCCGTCATCCGTGCTGCTGCTTTCCATTGTTCTGCATGCAGTTGTTCCGATAGAAATAATTCTGCCGCCGGCTGCTCTGGCCTCGTTGATAATATTTGCGGCCTCATCGCTGACAGAGTATTCCTCAAAATGCATGTGGTGCTCCTCAACATTATCAACCTTTACAGGCCTGAAGGTTCCGATTCCGACGTGCAAAGTTACATAGGCAATCTTAACGCCCTTATTAATAGCCTGCTCAATAAGATCTTCGGTCCAGTGAAGACCGGCCGTAGCACAGGCAACTGAGCCTTCGTTCTTTGCATAGACATTCTGGTATCTGTCCTTGTCATGCTCATCGGCTTCTCTTTCGATATACGGAGGAAGCGGCATAGATCCAAGCTCATCTAAGATTTCCATGAAAACACCGGAGTAGCTGAACTGAACAATTCGTGTCCCTTCATCTCCGGTTCCGAGAATTTCTGCCTTTAGCTTTCCATCACCGAAATTGACAACGTCTCCCTCGTGAAGACGTCTTCCGGGCCTTACAAGAGTTTCCCACTTATCGCCCTCAATTCGTTTAGAGAGCAGAAATTCAATATTCGCTCCGGTTCCTTCCTTTACCCCGTAAATCCTTGCAGGGATTACCTTTGAATCATTAAAAACAAGGCAGTCTCCGGGATTCAAATAATCTATAATATTAAAGAACTTTTTGTGCTCAAGCTCTCCTGTGCTTCTGTGGATGACAAGCAGTCTGCATTCATCCCTGACCTCACTGGGCTCCTGCGCAATCAGTTCCTTTGGTAATTCATAATCAAAATCCGATACATTCATTATCTGTAATTCTCAATTGTTATATCTGTGTAATAGAAATTCAAAATCTGGTCATAAGTCATTCCATAGTCTCTTGCCATAGTGATAGCCCCGTTTTGAGACATGCCGATTCCATGGCCAAAGCCTATGCCTCTCATATAGCAATAACCATCAGTGCAAACATCATTAGTCATTGAATAGCTGTTCGCCTTTGTTATCGCCATTTTGCTTGTTGTGCTTCCGTTATATATATAAAGAAGCGAGCTTGCAACCTGCTGCACACCGTTTGTTGTGAGTACATAGGTGTATTCCGGAGTTGCCTCAGCCTTGGTGATCTCATTGTATCCGTCATTTCCAATGCAGAAGAATGTAGACTTAAGATTAAAGGTACTCATAATCTGGCTTCTTGGAATTCTCTTTTGGCCGTTAGTTCCTGTGAGAAGCAGTCCTGTTACAGCGCCAAAGCTATTTGTATCAGAAACCTCAACCTTAACGATATCACCAATATCAAGGCCCAGCTTTGTTTTTAGTCTGTCAGCAAGCTCAGAGAAAAGATAGGTTGTTTCCCATCTGTGCTCCGGCGTATAAGGATCCTCAACTGATTGAAGGTATGGATGCTTTTCCATGTCGATTCCCCAGGCATCATAGACAGACATAGTGTAGCCACCCCCGCTGTTTGCGCTGAATACTGCGTAAATAGCTTCGCCATCATATGTCATAATAAGGCCTTCAGTATCCTTGCAGGCCTGAGTCGTTACAGAATTTTCAGATGCAACACCGCCGTAAACCTGGCAATGAGTTGTTGAGCATAAATCAAATCCCATAGAGCTATGCGAAGAGCTATTGTTTTTTATGTACAGCGCATAAGTTCTTGCCGCAATAGCCTGAGCCCTGAGAGCCTCCTCGGGATTGCGGCTGCTCATTTCCCTGTTCACAATTCCCCATACATAGTGCTCAAGAGTCAAATAATTAATAACCCTGAAGCCATTTCGGAAAATAAGATAGATACCGTCCCTGTAGGTCTTAAAACTGCTGTCTCTATCAGTCTTCATAGTGATAAGCCTGCTGTCAGGATCCTCCGCTGCGGACATGTAAATATAACCGCTCACATCACTGTCAGAAAGATCAAAGCTGATACTTGTATCATCAATATGATTTACTAAAACTCCGGAGCTTTCCTCGTAAACATTAAATCCATAATCGGAATTAATCGTAATGCTCGAAGCATAATTGGTAGTGCCATAATAAAGTCCAAGCTTAATATAATTATCCTTATCAAGATAATCTGATTCCTCGTTATCGGCAAAAGCAAAGACTGATGCCAGCAAAACCAGGGCCAACGCTATACATAGTACTCTCTTACTTGTGTTCATAATCCTTAATTCCCAAATGTCTGTATGCAGCATCAGTAACAACTCTTCCCTTTGGAGTTCTTGCAAGAAGTCCAAGCTGCATTAGGTAAGGTTCGTAAGCATCTTCGATGGTAACCCTTTCTTCCCCGATAGATGCGGCAATTGTATCAATGCCAACAGGCCCACCGTTAAACTTAGTAATAATTAAATCGAGTATTCTTCTGTCCAGATCCTCAAGTCCAAGCTCGTCAATTCCAAGAGCCTTAAGAGATGTTTCTACAACTGAAGTATCAATTGAATCAAGTCCCTGAACCTGGGCGAAATCCCTGATTCTCTTTAATAATCTGTTTGCTACACGAGGAGTTCCGCGAGACCTTGATGCAATCAGCATTGCGGCATCTTCATTGATCTTTACGTTAAGAATGCCCGCTGTTCTGTTTAATATTCTTGAAAGCTCCTGCTCGTTGTAAAGCTCGAACTTTGCAAGCACACCGAATCTGTCTCTGAGAGGTGATGACAGAGAGCCTGCTCTTGTTGTTGCACCGATTAGTGTAAACTTCGGAAGAGGAATTCTGAGGCTGTGTGCCGCAGGCCCCTTTCCCGTTACTATATCAAGTGCGAAATCCTCCATTGCGGAGTAAAGAACCTCCTCAACAGTTCTGTTAAGACGATGAATTTCATCGATGAAAAGCACATCACCCTTATTAAGATTGGACAGAATTGCGGCAAGATCAGCGGCTCTGGTAATTGCAGGGCCCGAGCTGATTCTGATGTCAACGCCCATCTCCTCTGCAATAATTCCCGCAAGCGTGGTTTTTCCAAGTCCCGGAGGACCATAAAATAAAACATGATCCAGCGACTCTCCCCTCATCTTGCTTGCCTGAATATAAACCTTTAGATTATCGGTTACATTGGTCTGACCAACATAATCCTCAAATCTTTTAGGTCTTATCGATTGTTCAATTTGTTCTTCATCAGATTGAAGGCCGGCGCCAACAACTCTCTTTTCGTACTCCATGTGAACCTCTATTTATTACGCAGTGCCTTTGCAATATATTCTTCTGTACTTTCGGCTTTGATGCCAGTCAGAGCTGCCATAGCCTCCGACTTCATATAGCCAAGTGCCATAAGAGCTTCGAGGGCAGCAGTCTTAGCCTTGTCTTCATCCTTTGTGACAATCTTTTTGTTCTCTTCGCCTTCGGAAAGCATAAGCTCAGGAATTTTCTGAACCTTTTCGGAAAGCTCCATGACTACTCTTTGAGCAGTCTTTTTTCCCACACCGTTTGCGAGCTGAATAGTATCAACATCTTCGAAAACAATTGCCTGCTTTATCGCAAATGCTGAGCCTACGCTTAGTATTGCCAGAGCAGCCTTTGCCCCGACGCCGCTGACTGTCAGCAGCAATTTAAACAGTGCAAGGCTTGCCTTATCCGTAAATCCGTAAAGGCTTATATCATCCTCGCGTACTATCATTGCTGTATAAAGTGTGATTAGTTCATCCTTTGGAGCAACAAAGGCATATGAGTTATCCGGAACGTTTACGTAGTAAGCAATCCCGTTGTTTTCAATTGCAACGGCTCCGGTCATTGTATCGCTTATGTGTCCTTTGATATAGTGAATCATTTACTTCATCTCGTACATTGTCTTTTTTAGCTCACCCTGATACGAATGACAGATTGCCGCAGCAAGTGCGTCCGAGGTGTCATCTGGTTTGATAATCTCTTCAAAGCCGAGAATTGTTTTTACCATTTCCTGAACCTGCCTCTTATCAGCCTTACCATATCCGGTGACAGAAGTTTTAATTTGCAT
>DCHA01000066.1:34077-34485 GCA_002315535.1 Firmicutes bacterium UBA1764
GCCTCGCCAACGAAAATGGCGGTCTTGGCATTGTTTTGGAAATAGAGCTCTTCTATGCTTGCCTCCTCGGGTTGATACTCAGCAATTGCGTCCATCAATCCGGCATAAAGATGCTTTAGCCTCTGCGGCATAGGAAGATCTTTATCAGTCTCAAGAGATCCATACGCAATAGGAAAAATACGGCTACCCTTTTTTTCGATAATTCCGTATCCCATAATTGCATAGCCCGGATCTATACCTAGTATTCTCATGTCTACAATTATACCATAAATAGATGTAAATAGAACATATGTATTAGGAATACCGCTTGCAATATTTGTAAATTACTGTATAATTATTCATGAGGTGAATGAAAATGCGTTACTCAAGACAAAACAAAATTCTGGAATTAATTAAAAACAACGATAT
>DCHA01000066.1:34617-37516 GCA_002315535.1 Firmicutes bacterium UBA1764
AAACGGGAAATCATGCTATGCCCTTCCTGCTGTTACAGAAAACACTTCCAGCGAAAAGTTCAAAAAGATAATGAAGGATACTATCATCAGCATAGATAGTGCCGAAAACATAATAGTTATCAAAACTCTGGCAGGCTGCGCAGGCCCTACCTGCGAAGCAATAGACATGCAAAACCACGATAACGTTCTGGGAACACTCGCCGGAGAAAATACTATCTTTGTTGTATGTCGCAGCAAGGAAACAACACAGATTGTAATCGATGAGATTAAGAAGGTGCTTTCTTAAATGATTTCACACATCAGCATAAAAGATTTCGCAATTATCAAGAACCTGGATTTAGATTTAAAACCGGGCCTTAATATTCTAACGGGTGAAACGGGAGCAGGAAAATCAATAATCATTGAGGCCATCAGCATGGCGCTTGGAAGTCGCGCTGATGCAGATTATATCAGAAGCGGCTCGGATAAAGCCCTTATTAGTCTTGCAATTGATGATGAAAAAGGTAATGAGTATATTATCAAAAGAGAAATATCATCGCAGGGCAAAAACCTTTGCAAAATAAACGGTGAATTGGTAAGCCTCGGAGAGCTGAGCAGCCTCTGCAAGGGCCTCGCAGATATACACGGGCAATATGATCATCAGTCCCTTCTAAACCCGGAAAATCACACAAATATACTTGATATTTACGGCGGAGAAGAAATACAAAGGCTGAAAAGCATCACATCCGAAAGCTACAAAAACCTTTCATATATCTCAGGACAGCTTCGCACCCTTAAGGCAAAAATCAAGGATGCAGAAAGACAAAAAGAGCTTTACACCTATGAGATAAAGGAAATTGATGATGCAAACATCAAACCGGGCGAGGACAGTGATTTAGAAGATGAAATCAAACTAATGCAAAACAGCGAAGGCATCTTCGAAACACTTTGCAATATTTCTGATTTACTCTATGGAAACGACTACTGCGCGCAGAACGCTCTGGGTAAAGCAATGCACGAAATGGAAAGCATCTCGGAATATTCAGAGGAGCTCGAAGGCTTTGCGACCAATATTTCCGATGCATACTACTCCATTAACGAGATGAGCTCGGATATAAGAGCCTTTAGAGACAGCATCAATTTTTCCCCGGAGCTTTTGGAAGAAAAAATTGAGCGCGCTGAATTCCTTGAAAAGCTTAAACGCAAATACGGTCCCACCCTTGATGACATCTTTGATTACAGAGAAAAGGCAGCCGGAAGTGTCGGCTTAATGGAAGATGCGGACGCAAGAATAGCAGAACTCGAATCTAAGATGACTCTTTGCAAAGAGGAGTTTGACATAGCATCCAAGAGACTGACAGTGCTGAGAGACAAGGCGGCTCTTCTGATTGAAAAGAAGGTTACTGCAGAGCTGAGCGAGCTTAATTTTAGTAACGCACTGTTCCAGGTAAAACTGAGCCCCTGCCCTGCATGCGAAAACGGAACAAGCAGTGCAGAGTTCCTCATCACAACAAACAAGGGTGACGAGCCAAAGCCACTTGCCAAGATTGCAAGCGGAGGCGAGTTGTCAAGAATCATGCTTGCGCTTAAGCGCATTACAGGCGATTTAGACAGTATCCCAACTATGATCTTTGACGAAATTGATACAGGTATTTCCGGAGCGACCGCAGGTATCGTCGGACAAAAGCTTAAGAGTATATCAGACAATCACCAGATTATTTGCATAACTCACCTGCCGCAAATCGCAGCCCTCGGAGATCATCATTACAAGATCGAGAAATACAGCGACAGCGAATCTACATACACAAACATCATTCCTCTTGAAGGAGACGGCGTAGTAGAAGAACTCGCAAGGCTGCTTTCGGGAACCGAAATAACAGACTCCGCGCGCCAGCAAGCCCGCGAACTCATCGGACACTTTTAAGAAAAAAACGGCTCTTTTGAGCCGTCTTTTTTATTCTAATGTTATTCTGCCGATTTTCGCGCTGCGGAATTCGTCAATGACTGTCCTTGCGCAGCGTTCGTAATCTATGCGCTTTCCCGGAAGTATAAATCCGCGCTTCATGGCAATCGCCTCCATGTTTTCAAGCGGAGTTTCAAATATTTCATCAAGCTTGTATCTTTCCTTCATAAGATGAGGATAATTCCTGCAAAGCTGTCCGATAAGCTCAAGTCCAAGCTCTGAAATATCCATGATTTCATCCTTAATTGATCCGCAAAATGCGAGATTAAGACCCACCTTCGGATCCTCAAATTTAGGCCAAAGAATTCCCGGAGTATCAAGCAGCATAATATCCTCACCAAGCTTAATCCATTGCTTTCCCTTTGTTACGCCTGGCTTGTTTCCCGCCTTAGCAGCCTTGGTGCCCGTGAGCCTGTTTATAAGAGACGACTTTCCGACATTAGGAATGCCGACTATCATAAGGCGAAGAGGACGCTTACGCTCACGGCCCTCATTATTCCTGTCTCTTATCCTTGCAAGAAGTGCATTAAGAGCCTTTACGCCCTCACCCGTATTTGAATTCATAATCAATACTTCGTTGCCTTCTCCAAGCCTCTTTGCCCAATCCTTTGTCGCATCCTCATCAGCAAGATCGCACTTATTCAAAATAATAAGTCTCTGTTTATTTGCAGTCAGATCCCCTATAATAGGATTCCTGCTTGAAACCGGAATTCTTGCATCAAGTATCTCGCAGACAAGATCAACGAGCTTCAGGTTTTCCTGTATTAATTCCCTGGTCTTTTTCATATGACCGGGATACCAATTTATATTTTCTAAGTTTCCCATTGCTTCTTAAACACTTAATAAAAACGGAGACCAAAAGGTCTCCGTCTATGGATTTTATTCCTTATTCTTAATTCTTGCAGATTTTCCTGTTCTCTCTCTCATGTAGTTGAGCTTAGCTCTTCTTACATCACC
>DCHA01000066.1:37574-60950 GCA_002315535.1 Firmicutes bacterium UBA1764
TGGGAAAGTCTTTTCAACGCCAACGCCTGAAGAAAGCTTTCTTACAGTAAATGTTTCGCTAACGCCACCGTTCTGCATCTTAAGAACGTAACCTTCGAAAACCTGGATTCTTTCTCTGTTACCTTCCTTGATCTTAAGGGAAACCTTAAGTGTGTCGCCTACTTTGAACTTTGGAAGATCGGTTCTCTCGTATTCCTGTGTGATTGACTTAATTAAATCCATTTTTATTCTCCTTATCGTCACGATGTGTTCTTAAACAAAACACCTTATAACCTTATGTTTTAAGGCTCTGCCAGCGGAGCACACGCAATAAGCACGTAATATGATAGCAAATTATGAGGCAAAATGCAAGCACTTTTATGCTCTCGGATGAGTTTTATCGTACACATCCATAATTCTTGCCTTGGACAAAGCAATAAACAGCTTTGTCGTGGTAATATCCTCGTTTCCAAGCAGCTCCTGAAGACTCTTTAAGTCCGCGCCGTTCTTAATCATATGAGCTGCAAACGAATTTCGGATTATTTGAGGACTCAAATCGTCAGATATTCCGGTCTTCTGACCATAGTATTTAACGATTTTCCAAATGCCCTGCCTTGTTATTCTCTCTCCGGCATAATTAAGGAAAAGTGCGCCCAAGTCTTCCTTAGCCCCAACAAGCTTTCCTCTGACATCCTTCATATAAACAAGCATAGCCTTTCTTGCATGCTGGCCCATAGGAATAATCCTTGCCTTGGTATTATCACCATGGCATGAAACAAAGCCTATTCGAAGATCGAGGTCCTGTATATTTAAAGCGGCAAGCTCACTCGCCTTAAGCCCGCAGGCATATAAAAGCTCAAGCATTGCCTTATCTCTCTTTCCGAGATCGCTTTCATCCGGCTCATCAAGCAAATGAACAATCTGCTCTATTGATAAATACTCCGGAACCTTATATTCAACCTTAGGGACCTTTACATTAAATGCAGGATTCTTAGTAATTCTGCCCTTAATACGCAAGAATTCAAAATACTTTCTGACAGAAACCATTTTCCTGTTTACTGTAGAACCTCGTTTTCCTTCTCGTTTCAGGTCATTTAAGAATGCCTTTATGTCCTCCTGCCTGGAATCGAATATTCCTTTTCCATGCTTTTGGATATATGTTTCATATTCTTTAACATCAGCAACATAGGCATTGGCCGTTGCATCAGATGTGCCCTGCTCATCAATTAAGTATTTTTTGAATTCTATTTCGTTAGTCATATTACTGCTGGCCTCTGAAAGCTTGGTTAACTATAACAATATACAGTATTATATTCTTTTAGGGTCAAATAGTAAAGAACACATCTGAAATGCTGAAAATTGGGCGAAAATACAGCCTTAATATACATTTACTGCAGCATCATATGCAGTTCTCATTGCACGCTCAACTGTTGAAACCTTTGTGCAGTCACCGATATCAACAAACTTGATGCCGGGAACGCGGAGTGCTTCACGCTGCTCGCTGTTTGGCTTCATTCCAAGAGCCAATACCACGCTTGGGGCTTCAATAGTCTTCTCCTCGCCGCTTTCAAGCTCAAGGTAGCTTACTACGCCGCCTTCAAGCTTTTGGCACTTGCAATTGGTAAGTACATGCAGGTTCTTTTCCTTGCCCATATGATAAAGCATTGTTTCGCGAAGAGAAACTGATGCATCCGGAGCAAGCTCACTTTGCATTTCAAGAATAGTAACATCCTTGCCCATTCTTGCAAGGTGAAGAGCTGTTTCACATCCAACCTGTCCGCCTCCAAGAACAAGAACCTTGTCAGCAAGCTCTGACTCATGACCATAGGCCTTAGGAGCAGCAACAACAGTCTCAGGGCTAATTCCCGGAATTGGCGGGAAGAGGCTTGTTGCTCCAAGTGCGCAGAGAATATAATCAGGATTCTCAGCCTTGAGCATCTCAGCGGTAACAGTAGTATTGAGTTTGATTTCTGCTCCGGACTTTTCGGTCTGAGCGATCATATAGTTCTTAAACTTTCTGAGTGCTGATTTGAAATCTGCATAATCAGCGAAATTAAGCTGTCCGCCAAGCTTGTCACTTGCTTCATAAAGTGTAACCTCATGACCACGCTGACGGCATACAATTGCGGCCTCCATACCGGCAACGCCACCACCGACAATGGCAACCTTGCAGGAACGCTTAGGCATTCTCTCATTTTCACCAAACATCTTTTGTTCAAAGCCGGCAACAGGGTTTACTGCGCAGACAAACTTTGTTTCAAAGCAAGCACTGTCATGGCATCTGAGGCACTTAATGCAAGGTACTATATCCTCGCTGCGTCCTTCCCAAGCCTTTTCAGGCATCATAGGATCTGCAATAAGACCGCGGCCAATAGCAACAAGATCAGCACCGCCTTCGGCAATGATGCGCTCTACGTCTTCAGGCTTTTGAACGCCGCCTAAGGTTACAATAGGAATCTTGCAGCCCATTTTCTTAAGAGCGGCCGCATACTGAATATTTGGCATTTCCGGATCATAGCATGTCGGGTGAACAGCTGACATGCCGTCATCTGCCCAAAGGCAGCCGGCAGAAACATGAAGAATATCTATTTTACCTTCAATAAGCTTTGAGAGCTCATAAATATCATTAACACTAATTCCGCCTTCAATTTTTTCTGATCCTGATACACGAAGCTCGATTAGCACTTTTCTGCCGATACGAGCGCGAATAGCATCAAGAACCATAATGAGGAAACGAGCACGGTTTTCTATAGAGCCGCCAAACTCGTCTGTTCTCTTATTGAAATAAGGTGAAAGGAACTGTCCGAAAACAAGGGAATGCCCAAAGTGAAGAAGCAGAGCATCTGCACCAACCTCAGCGATCTTTTCTGCGGCAAATGCAAAACGTTCGCAAAGATATTCCATATATTCCTTTGGCATTTCTTCTGATGGCTCCGGAGCCATTAAAGGATTACCTGCTGATACAGCATAAGGCTTATCAAGAATCGGAGTTCCGCATTCGAGGCAAACCTTAGCGCCATAGAAATGAATGGCATCTACAGCATCCTGCAGATAATAGACATTTTGCTTTGTGTATACATCAAAATGAGCATGCTCCCCATCGGATACCGGAGTTGGGAAAATGCTGACACCACCGATATTTACGCAAGCAGCCCCACCCTTTGCACGCATAGCATAATGCTCAATTACCGGCTTTGTTGGGTAGCACTCGCTTCCCTGAAGGGAATGCAGTGTCATTGGGGGTGTAACAATTCTGTTTTTAAATACCACATTACCAACTGTAAATGGTGAAAATATATTTGGATATTTGTTCATTTTTTACTATTTAGGTGCACTTCCCATAACCTTCTTAGCGGCATTTTCTGCTGTTCTTGTCTGCATTACATCAAAGCTTACTGCGAACAGGAGAACAATTCCGAGTGCAACGTACTGCCAGTATTGGTTAATATTGAGGAAATTCATGCCGGAGTTTAATACTGCGATGATGAGAACACCGATAACCATGTTGCTCATCTTTCCGCCGCCTCCGCCCATCTTGATTCCGCCAAGCATTGCTCCGGCCATTACAGTAAATTCTGCACCTATACCCATTGAGTTATTTACGGCACCGATCTTGCCGATGTTTACAACCTGTGCAACACCAAAGAAGAAGCCTGCGATTGCAAAGATTGCTATTCTCATCTTTGCAACGGATACTCCGGAGAGTGCAACAGCATCAGGGTTTGATCCGAGAGCATATACGTTTCTTCCGAAATAAGTCTTATTCAAAATGAAGGATCCGATTGCGACCATAACTATCGCTACGACTACGCCGGATTTCAAATAACTGTTTCCGATGAACTTAATATTGTATCCGCCAAGGGTCTTGAACCATGGAGAAAGTCCCTGGAAGGTTCTAGTCATACCACCGGAGAGCAGATACGATGCACCGTTTAAGCAGTACTGCATTCCCAAGGTGATGATGAACGGGAATACCCTAAGCCATGAATACATAACGCCGTTAAAGCCCGAGAGGATAATCGCAAGGCCGATACCGACGATAAATGTTATGAGGAAGTTGCCTACCTTTCCATCAACAAGAGCCATAACTATGCCGACGGTTGAGAGGATGAAGCCTGTTGAAAGGTCCATTGCTCCGCCAAGCATGATGAAGGTTATGCCTACGCCGATGATGAAAAGATATGCGTTTTGACCGAGTACGTTCATCAGGTTTGCAAGGCTGATGAATGAGCGGCCTGTAAAAATCGGACAAAGAACTCCGAATACGGCGAGCAGTACTATTAAAAGGAGAACCATCATGTTGTCCTTTAATAGAAGGCCGAATGTTTTTTTCTTTTTCATTTGAATTACGCTCCTATATCATTTTGAGAGCTTGATGCCAGGTCTAAGATCTTTTCCTGTGAGAACTGATTCTTTTCAAGCTCACCTGCTAAACACTTTTCTCCGAATACAATTATGCGGTCTGACATTCCGAGAAGCTCTTCCATGTCAGATGTAATCATGATTACGCACTTACCGTGCTCGCACATATCATTGATTAGTTCATAAATTTCATATTTAGCGCCAACGTCAATGCCTCGGGTCGGCTCATCGAAAATAACGATGTCAGCTTCTACAGCCATAGCCTTTGCTACAACGACCTTCTGCTGGTTGCCTCCGGAAAGTGTGAACACCTTAGTGCGCTTTAAATCCGGAGCCTTGATTCTCATGCTCTTGCCGTAAAAATCCGCAATCCTTCCTTCTTCCTTTTGGTCTACAACGCCAAGGTGTGAAATCTTCGGCAAAACATTATATACGGTGTTCCACGAAATAGTTTCTGAGAGGAAGCAGCCTTCACGTTTGCGATCCTCCGGAATCAGGCAAATTCCGTATTTATGCATCGCATCATGCGGGCTTGTGATGTTTGCGAGCTTTCCGTTAATGTAAACCTCGCCCCACTGCTTCTTTTCCGCACCGTAGACTACCTTCATAATCTCTGTACGGCCAGCCCCAACAAGTCCTGAAATACCGAGGACCTCTCCGCTGCGTGCTTTAAGTGAAATATTTTTTACACCGTTTCCGGTGAGGTTTTTAAGTTCAAGGCATACATCACCAATCTGTGCATTTCTCGGTGGGAATGTCGCAGACATTTCGCGACCTACCATGTTCTTGATAAGCTCTGCCCTGTTTGTTTCCTTTGTGTTTAAAGTCGTGATATAAATACCATCACGCAAAATGGAAACTCTATCAGTAAGTTCGAATACCTCATCGAGTCTGTGAGATATAAAGATGATTGCAACGCCCTTATCACGAAGTCTTCTTACTATCTTAAATAGAATTTCAACTTCTGCGATTGATAATGGAGCGGTAGGCTCGTCAAGGATCAGAATTTTTGCATCCTTTGAAACAGCCTTTGCAATTTCTACAATCTGCATATGACCCGGAGTTAATTCACGAACCGGGGTTTCGGGGTTAATGTCGACACCAAAATCATCAAAAAGCTCCTGAGCAATTTTGTTCATCTTCTTTTGATTAACAAGCTTGCCAAGCTTTTGTCCGTAGCAAATATTTTCAGCGGCAGAAAGCGCATCAATCAGGTTAAACTCCTGGTAAATGCATTCTATGCCATGCTGCCTTGCAATCAGCGGTGTCATTGCGGTATAACAATCACCTTCTACGGTAATTGTTCCGCCGTCCGGAGCATGAGCTCCTGTAATTGTTTTAATAAAAGTAGATTTTCCGGCACCGTTTTCACCAATCAAGGCGTGAACCTCTCCGGGATAAAAGTCGATTGAGACATTATCCAAGGCCACAACGCCGGGAAATACTTTTCTGATATCCTTTAATGATAAGACCGGTTGTTTTGTCTCCACAGTCGTTCTCCTTAGTAAATAATATAGGGGGATATTAAATTCCCCCTATAATCACATTTAATCTAAACTACTTAATAAAGTAAATCAGACTGTTTTATTTAGTTTGAAAATTTAGCGTTCTTGTATTCGAGTGCAGGGTTAATGTCGCCTGTCTGCCATGTCTGTTCGAAACCATATACATTAACAGTTGTTACAGTGTCGTAGTATGTTTCGCCATAAACCCAAGTATAACCTTCTGTTCCGCATGCTGAAAGAAGGATGTCAGCAAGGTGTTCGCCTGTGAGTACAGGAGGAATTACAACTTCTCCGTCTCTCATAATAGGAGCATCACCATATGTTGAATATCCCTTGATAGCGTTAGCGGACTTGTCTTCAGCAGCAGCATTGTACATTTCTGTGAATGTTGTATCCTCTGCATAGCATGGGATTACGCAGAAATCTGCGAGATCGAGATTGTTCTGTTCAGCAAAGTCTGCGCATGCAGCAGCAGCGCCCATTGCTTCTTCAGGTTCATATGCGATAAAGATTCTGCAGTTTGGATGTGCACCGAGAACGTCCTGAGCATTGCTGTAAGCATCGTCGTATGCAGATTCGCCGTAGCTGGATGTTGTAGCAACTCTTGTTAAGATGCTGGAAGCATCAACTGTTCCTACGATAGCATTTGAACGATAAACACCGTCCTGAATGTCTGTGTATACGTCGCAAGCAACTTCATACTTTCCGTCAACCTGAGGAACGTTTCCGCCTTCAGCGACTCTCTGCTTTGCCCAGTCTTCTGCAGACTGAACTGCGAACATACCTGTAATTTCGTAAGCTGTGTAAACGTTTCCGCAGATTTCGTAGCTTGGGTCTGCACCGAGCATTGCAACAGCAATACCTGCGTCAACAGCCTGAGCAACTACGTCCTGGAGCATGTCAACAGACATAGCAGCGATCATAAGAGCGCCAACGTTGCCTGCTGCGATAGCATCTTCAACGAATGTTACCTGCTTGGTTGGGTCGCCTGCAGCATCCTTCTTTACATATGTAAAGCCCTGTGCTTCCATTACAGCGCCCATTGCGTCATTGATGATGATGAGTCCTTCTGCACCTGTTGTTGGGAGAATTGACCATACTTCCTTCTGTCCGTTCCACTGGAAGCCTTCAGATACCGGTTCTGTAGAAGGTTCTTCTGTCTTTTTGTCACCGCATGCTGCAAGAGCAAAAATCATTGCGAGTGCTAAAATAATTGCTAATACTTTTTTCATTTTTTCCTCC
Organism: Firmicutes bacterium UBA1764; assembly: GCA_002315535.1. Taxonomy (GTDB): domain Bacteria; phylum Bacillota; class Clostridia; order Peptostreptococcales; family Anaerovoracaceae; genus UBA1764. The sequence continues at coordinate 44,663 of DCHA01000066.1, forward strand.
ATGTTCAATAGAAAATCATAAATAAATGTTCTATATTATGCTAATTATTTCACAGAGGTTATGGAATAACAATACACAAAAAGGCATAATAAAAAAGGGAAAACCCCTTGATTTTTCAGTGTATTTTAAGGGAATAAAAGTCCTCAATTCTGGTACTGAAATGATTCTTTGTTAATTATATGTTGCTTATATATTAAAAATTTGTTAATATTTAAGTGATGTTTAGAAATAGACATCATAGATCTCTAATCCCAATACCCCTTTTTGAAACAAAATGCTCGGCCCCCCTGCTGAGTGTTTTGTTCTTTTTTGCGAAAAAAAGAAAGAAAAAACAACCTAGTTTAGTAAAATAAAGGGCCCCCAACAGGCCTGCCTGTTGGGGAAAAGGAGTCGCAGCGAAACTAGCGCGCGACTTTTTATGCAATAAAAAAGTCGCAAGCAATGTTGAGCTTGCGACGACGTGGTGCGCCACGCGCGATTCGAACGCGCAACCTACTGATTCGTAGTCAGGCACTCTATCCGTTGAGCTAGTGGCGCATGCGCAATGATTATTATAACTCAATTTCTATTTATGTTCAAGCTTTTCTTTCTCATCAAGGAGGGTCTTCCTGAACAAAACAAGATATTTCTGAAGCTGAATCTTATGAGAGCAAAGCTTCTCAGTGCAATTCTCACACGAAAGAAAAGCATTCGTGTTTTCCGCAAAGCGCTCCGGATGATAATAGTATATTACTTCCCACTCAAGGCACAAAAGCGCCGCAATGATAAAGATAATCTTTGCCAAAGGATGCTTAATAAAAAGGCACGGGGTAAACATCATAACATAGTCCCAATTATATATTCTGCATGTTCCGCAGCACTTATTCTTCATCATCCAGGTTTGGAAGGGACAGAAATACAATATGCAAATCATATCACATACCGAGTATAGCAAGCAGATTAGTATAAGAATCATCTGGTCAATAATACCCATGTAATATAATGCCGCAACTATTCCGTTTAAAAGAATCCAGGATAAAGCCACCATAATTGTTCGAGCTGCATTATCAATCTTTGGAGCGTCCTGCGTTCCCGTGGGTATATAGTTTTCCTCGAACTGCTTTTGACAGCCCTTACTTTCCATTGATGAAGGGAAAAACCTGAAGCTCATTTCTACGACGAAGATTGTAAACAGCGTAAAGAAAACCCATGGTACAAAATCATATACAAGTTGCAATGTATCTACATGAGCAATTCTGCCAAGGACATACATACCCAACACTAAAAGGAACAGAAACGATCTGCACACAAGCTTTGTATAATGCATCGCTGATGTCTGTGAAATTTTATGCCCTCTTATATACATCTAAAACAGTCCCTCGTGTGAAAGAATACTAATGACTAAATTATTTACTTCCCTATAGCGAACCTCTTTTGCATCCGCCAGTACAAGATACCCAGAGTGAAATCCCTCAAGATTTTCCAAAGCCTTAATATCGCAGGGAAGCCTATGCAGGTCCACATACCTTGTTCCATTTTCTCTCTCGAAATAAAAGACCTTGATATTGATTTCCCCAAGGAAGCAATCATATTCAAGCTCATAGCCCTCCTCGAAAATTGACGAAGGTATACCCCCAACCCTCTTCTCAGCCTGTACATACAACGCATTCTTATCGAATCTGATTGACTTTACCTGTATACGCTCCGGAGCCTTAAGTGCAAACCCACGCTCAAATGCAATCTTGTCATATGGCAAAAAGATGGATGCATTGTATATTTTCGCAAGCTGCTTGATATCATCTGCGTTGTGAAGCAATATTAAATCCTTTGCCTTTTGATTTGAGGTCAAAAGATACTCCTCATATAGAGGGATACACTCGCCCCCGCCTATCTCGTCACTTCGTTTATCTGCAAGTCCAAGTGCGATTTCAACAGACTTTTGATTCAGATGAGCCATGCGCTCTGCCATAGGCCAATACTTTCTAAGGTATCTGTACATATCAATCGACCAAAAATTTTGATTGAAATCAATCGAATACTTTCTGCAGCGAGTTTGAATAAACGGCAAATCAAAGCGATCACCATTATAGGTAATTACAACATCGTATTCTGATATGATGCTTAAAATATCCCTTAGCAGCCTTTCCTCATCTCCCGGGGTCTCCGCAAAAAGCTGGACACACTCAAGGGTCTCTGGGTCACAGAATCCCGCATTGATAATCATATCCTTTCCGGGATAAAGGCCCATAGTTTCAATATCAAAAACTATCTTTTTTAAATTGTGAGTATACGGATTAGACAACTAATTTGTACTCCTCGCATAATAAAACATATACTGCTGTATTACACCACCAAAGCCTTCATAAAGACCATATGGGAACTTGTTATCGTATTGCTCTTCCAAAACTCTGGCAATCCAAACATCAATCGGGAAAGCATCAATTCTGTGATATGCGAAAAGCGACACACAGTTTGCGACCTTTATTCCGACGCCCTTAACACGCATAAGCTCGCTAAGAAGCTCCTCATCCGTCAGGCTTGCAATTTTTGCAAGATCCAGAGCCCCGCTTTCAATCATTTGCGAAGCAGAAATAATATATGGAACTCTGTAGCCAAGGCTGCAATTCCTTAATACTTTTTCATCTGCCCCGGCAAGTGCCCGAACGCTTGGAAAAGAATAAATTGGCTTGCCAAAGCTTTCACCAATCTGCCTTCCGTAATTTCTGCAAATGGCCTCAACGCTTGACTTAATAGCGGGGATGTTCTTTCTTTGAGAAATGATAAAGGTGATCAGCATTTCCCAAGGATCCTGCCTGAGTATTCTGATGCCCCTTCCGAAATCTGCCGCAGAGCTTAGGTATTTATCCTTTCTTGGGATAGCATTTCTGTATTTTGAATAGTCATCATTTAAATCAAAATAAGCCTTCCAAAAGGTATCAAACTCCTTTTTGCTGCAATCAAGCAGGTAGCTGTTAGTCCCATCATCAGAGCCCTTAGAATCACAGCTTATTCGCAAAATATTGTCTCCGGCAATATTAATCCAGCCATCGCCCTCTTGATTTAATCTAAAGCACTGGCCGGAGTCTGCAATTTTCTGAATGTCGAAATCCTCGTTTTTAATCTTTACCATTTTGAAAAATAAAAAAGCTCCTACAAAGTAGGAGCTAATTAGTGGTGCGGTATAATGGACTTGAACCATCACGGTGTTACCCATACGGCCCTCAACCGTACGCGTCTGCCAATTCCGCCAATACCGCGTCTCAACATTAAATATATTAGCACTAAAGCCTTTCCATGTCAAAGGTTTTTTTAGAAATTACTAAAATATTTAAGGAATATTAAAGCCCCTAATACTATCGGATAAAATGCGTACTGTACAATCTGAAGTGCGATGCTATTTGGTCCCCTGTTATCATCATAGAGCCAAATAAACGGCAACGCTATTAAACAGAACAACTGCGGGGAAACCGGGTACTGAAGATTGCCTACAGTAACATGAGTTAATACTTCCTGAGTCATATAGAAACAAATATAAATAAGAACAACAAACTGAGTAATTTTTGTATATGTTACCTCTCTTGCAACATAGAACATCAAAACCACAACTATCGCTATTCCGCCATAAAACAAATTAAAACGTTCAGCGACATAATATGCACCGTAGCCCAAAGCCGCTATGCAAATCATATCAAGCACCATGTTTTGAAAGCGCTTCTTTATCAGAGATAAAATGCAAAGCAGAATCAAGCTCAAGAGAATAGTTGCCATAACGCTGAAATAACGCCAGCTTACAAAGCTGTTAAAACGCAAGTAATCATAGAGTGGCTCAGATATAGCCGCAAAAATCAGCACTCTGATAATATACCTTATTTTGCCAGAGCTGTATGCCACACCTTCAACGAGCAAAAAGGCATAGAAGGCAAAGCTGGTCCAACCAAATGATTCAAGCCAGTCATACCCTATACCCTTAATATAACCAACGCCACTAAGACCCATGCATATTAACGCAAGAAGTCTAATGGCAAATCCGTTTATTCCAAATTCTTTTCTACCAATTACAATCATTTATAGAATAAAAATACCGTTTTCTTTGCAAATAGCCTTTGTGGTTTCATCCCAAACAGCACACTGAACTTCGCCAATGTGAGCAGCCCCGAGAAGAAGCATGCAAAGTCTGCTTTGGCCTATGCCACCGCCTATTGTATCAGGCATTTGGCCCGCAAGCAATGCCTTATGGAAAGGCAGCGCCCTTCTCTCATCATGTCCGGAAAGCGTCAGCTGTCTGTCCATTGATTCCGCATTTACACGTATACCCATACTTGAGATTTCAATTGCGGATCCGAGTATTTCGTTCCAGAACAATATATCGCAATTAAGATCCCAGTCATCATAGTCCGGAGCTCTCATATCGTGAGGCTTGCCACTCTTTAAGGCTCCACCGATTTGCATGATGCATGTTGTAGGATGATCCTTTACATAAGCGTTTTCTCTGCCCTTATCGTCAAGCTCCGGATACATATCCTCAAGCTCCTGCGAGGTGATAAAGGACACAATTCTGCTCTTTGGAGTCAGATCCCTAAGCTCATGGAAACGCTGTCTGAGTTCATCCTCTGTATCACAAATAGCCTGAACGATGTCAACTACTGTATCCTTCAGGTATTCCAAATTTCTGTCCTCGGAATTGATAACCTTCTCCCAGTCCCACTGGTCAACATAAACGGAATGCAGATTGTCTAAATCTTCATCGCGTCTGATTGCGTTCATGTCAGTGTAAAGTCCTCGGCCGGCATAAAAATGATAATCCTTAAGCGCCTGTCTCTTCCATTTTGCAAGTGACTGAACGATTTCGCACTGGGTATCATCTTCCTTGATATCGAAATTAACCTTTCTTTCAACTCCGGAGAGATCATCGTTAAGACCGGTATTCTTCTCAAGAAGAAGCGGCGCTGATACTCTGCTTATATGAAGCGCCTTGCTGAGATTTCTTTCGAAAATTGTATGAATAAGTCCAATGGCCTTTTGCATATCATATGTTTCAAGCCTTGTCTTATAGTTTTCAGGTACTATTACTTTACTCATTAATAAATCCTTATTTTAAAAGCTTTTCTACTGTTGCGATCTTTACGCAAAGGATGAAAATCTCAATGGCCTTTGCAAGCTCTGATGCTGAAGGATAGCTCGGGCAAATTCTTAAATAGCTGTCATCCGGATCATTATGATAAGGATGTGTTGCACCCGGATCTGTCATAGTAAGTCCGCAGTCCTTGCAGAGAGCATATACCCTCTTTGCGCAGCCGTTTACAGTCTGATAGGTAATAAAATAACCACCATCAGGCTTTACCCATGTGCCCGCATCAAGGCCGGAGAGCTCCTTATCCAAAGCATTAAGAACGGAATCAAACTTCGGTCTTAGTATAGCGGCATGCTTGTCCATTTGAGCCTTTACCCCGTCCATGTCCTTAAAGAATCTGACATGGCGAAGCATATTTATCTTATCCCAGCTGATGCTTTGTACGCTCAGCTGCTTTTTCATGAATTCAACATTTTCCTCTGATGCACCAAAGAAAGCAACTCCTGCGCCCGGGAAGGTAACCTTTGAGGTGGATCCAAAGATATAGCATCTGTTTGGATTGCCGGCCTTTTTGCACTCATCCAGTATATTAAGAACATTTACATCTTTATAAATATAATGATGAGCATATGCATTATCCCAGAAAATTCTGAAATCATTTGCCGCAGTCTTCATGCTTGCGAGTCTTCTAACAGCCTCATCGCTGTAGCATCCGCCGTAAGGATTTGTATACTTTGGAACGCACCAAATACCTTTTACGCATTCATCCTTTACAATCTCTTCTATGGCATCCATATCAGGGCCCCACTCGGTGAGCTTAACAGGAATCATTTCAATTCCGAGGAATTCGCAAATAGTAAAATGTCTGTCGTATCCCGGAACCGGGCAAATGAACTTTATCTTATCATATTTACACCAGGGCTTTTCAGATCCGAGAACACCCTTAAGCATTGCTCTGGACATGCAGTCATACATTATGTTAAGAGACGCATTACCCATTACTATGGTTTCTTCGGGCTTGATTCCGAGGAATTCAGAAAACAGCTTTCTTGCTTCGGGGATGCCCATAAGGTCACCGTAATTTCTTGCATCAACGCCATCAGAAGAAACATAGTCATCCTCTTCCTTTAATATGTCCATCATCGGCATGGAAAATGCCAGCTGATCAACATTGGGGATGCCTCTTGCCATGGTAAATTTAAGACCTTGATCTTGATATTCTTTATACTTATTATTTAAAGCTGTTAATTCAGCTGTTAATTCTTCTTTTGTATATGATGTATAAGCCTTCATTATTAGCGCCTCCGTATTTACAAAATAATTATATATTTTACACCAAAACGGGCTCTATAACAATAAAAATGAGGGCTAATGCCCCGGCTGGTTCTTATGCTCTTCGATTACCTTGCGCAGAGCTTTTTCCTGCGTTTTAGTTCCTGCAAACGGAACTGCCGTTTTTAGATTAGGCATGTTTTAAATGACCTCCTTATATTGATAATTATTTATTATTACGCGGTTTTTGCGTTCTTTTTTTGTATCAGCTGAAGAATTATTACCAAGGCAAGGACACCAAGTCCAATAAGATCTGTAACAGTTCCCGGGATGATCAGCGCAAGTCCGCCGATTATTGATACGATTCTGAGCCATACCGGAAGCTTTGCCATGAGGTAGCCCTCCAGAGCCATTGCTACGCAGAACAGTCCGATAATCGATGTGATAATGATTAATATTACTTCAATAGCTGTTGTATCTACAAAAAGCATTGCCGGATTCATAGCGAATACATAAGGCACTATAAAGGCTGCGATTGCAAGCTTTGTAGCCTGCACCCCTGTCTTCATAGGATTTGCCTTTGCAATTGCGGCTCCGGCATAGGCTGCAAGAGCAACCGGAGGCGTAATATCAGCAACGATTCCGAAATAGAATACAAAGAAATGTGCGGCAACCTTTGGAACTCCGATAGCGATAAGAATCGGTGCGCAAGTTGATGCCATGATGCAGTAATTAGCTGTTGTAGGAACGCCCATTCCCAAAACGATACAGCAAAGCATTGTGAGGAAGAGTGCTACAAATATTGTCGGGTCGATTGATCCAATGCTCGGAACCATATTACTTACAGAAACTACAGCAGCGATAAGCTTTGATGCAAGGCCTGTTGCGGTAATACATCCGGAGATAATACCTGCCATGCAGCAAGCAACCGCAACAGTGATTGTGCTGTTTCCGCCTGCTTCAAGAGCCTCAAGGATCTTATTAATTGTAATTCTGTTATCCTTATCAAAGAGATTTACCAGGATAGTAACGCCGATAGCAATTGTTGCGGCGGTCTGCATTGTTCTTGTTCCTGATGTAACAAGCCATACAAGAACAACAAGAGGCAGCAGCAAATAAATCTTTTTAATAAGCTTCTTGATCTTTGGAAGCTGCTCTGCAGGAATGCCCTTAAGACCGAGCTTCTTTGCTTCGAGATGAACGGAAATGAAAATTCCGAGGAAGTATAAAACTGCAGGAAGTATAGCCTTTAGCGCAACCTCAGCGTATGTGATGTCCATATACTCTGCCATAAGGAAGGCTGCGGCACCCATGATAGGCGGCATAATCTGTCCTCCCGTTGATGCCGAAGCTTCAACAGCGCCGGCAAATTCCGGCTTATAACCGGTTTCCTTCATCATAGGAATTGTAACGGATCCTGTTGTAACGGTATTACCAACAGAAGATCCTGATACCATTCCGCAAAGTGCTGATGAAATAACAGCAACCTTTGCAGGGCCTCCGGAAAATCTTCCAACCAGAGCATTTGCAAGCGAAATGAAGAAGGCTGCGATTCCCGTTCTTTCGAGGAAGGCACCAAATATGATAAATACTACGATGTATTTTGCGCAAACCTGAACCGGAGTATTAAGCACGCCTGATGTACTGAAGAACAGTGTGTACAAAACTCTTGTAGGCTTTGTTCCTATTGCAAAGGTATAGATGAGGAGTGCTCCGGCAACGCATAGAATAGGAATACCAACGCAGCGACGGCAAAGCTCCATCAGAACCAGAATGCCGACAACAGCAACAATCATATATACCGGAGTCATCTTGGATGCACTCGTTAATATCATTACAAGGCTGTTATATTTAAGCGCATACCAGAAGAAGCACCCTGCCCCAACAAGCATGATTAGAATATCATACCACGGCATGTGGTTCTGTCTAACCTTGTGCTTGCTGATCGGATATGTCAAATAGCCCATCAGGATAACGCATCCGATAAATGATGTGATTCTGATTTCCAAAGCGGCTGTGCTGAACAATGTTGTGACAATGCAGTACAGCGAGAATAATACCTTTATAATACGAACAGCAAGGGACCAATTACCTGTCCAAAGACGAGTATTTGATTCCTTGTCGTACTTTTTCATTATAGATTGTACGTCGGAGGTGACGCTTGATGCGTCGCCTCCGATATTATTATTTTTATTAATAGTCATTGTTATAAGTGATTGATCGTCTATTTGGTTTTAACTGTAATGCCATTTTCAGCGAAGTACTTTGCGGCACCTGCGTGGAATGGAACTGCGGTTACGCTTGATGCAAATGCAAGGTCAAGGTCGTTGCCCTTTGCATGAGCATCAGCAACTGCGGCCTTGTTTTCAAAGATTGTTGAAATGAATGTGTAGATTACATCTTCATCAACGCTGTCAGCAGCGAGAACCATAGCTGCTACTGCTACTGTTGTTGCTTCCGGAGCATCACCGTATGTTCCTGCAGGAATAACGTGCTTGCTGTAGTATGGGCTCATAGCAATGAGCTTATCAATATGTTCATCATCAAGGGATACGATGTATGCCTGCTTGGATGTTGAAAGATCTGTGATGGAAGTTGTAGGAGCGCCTGCAACTACGAATGCAGCATCAATCTTGTTATCCTTAAGAGATTCAGTAGAATCACCGAAGCTCTGATATACAGCTGTAATATCCTTTTCTACGTCAAGTCCGTAAACGCTGAGACAATCAACAGCATTGAAGTATGTACCGGAGCCTGCAGCACCTACAGAAACTGTCTTTCCCTTAAGATCAGCAACTGTCTTGATGCTTGGATCACATGTAACAATCTGAACATCTTCCATATATAATGCACATACTGCTGAGAAGCTGTCTACCGGAGTTTCGAAAAGGCTCTTGCCCTGGTATGCATATGACATAACGTCTGACTGACAGAAGCCAAGCTCAACATCGCCTGCATCGATATCTTCAATGTTTGACTTTGAACCGTTTCCTGTAATAGCCGTTACATTTACTCCGGTATTATTTGATACATACTGAGCAAGTACTGTACCATATGCATAATAGGTTCCTGCTTCTCCGCCTGTTGCGAATGTCAGGTTTCCTGTAACCTTCTTGTCTCCATCATTGCTTGCTGCAGGATCAGATGCCTTGTCGCCACAAGCTGCAAATGCAAAGATCATTGCAAATGCTAATAAAATTGCTAAAAACTTTTTCATGACTTTAATCTCCTATAAATTGTTTTTATTTTTATGTATTGTATTTTAGTATATTGGAACGCAGAATGCAAGTGTAAAATGGAATTATTTTTGAATACAAGGCTAATAATCGTATACAATCAAAAGTATTAAGGCGATTTATTTATAAAACAGAAATTATTACATACATTTCAATAAACTTATACCCTATAGACCCCAATACTGTTGAAAATTCAGTAAAATTAAAGCATAATAGGCATATAATAATGAATATATTTATTATTTAGGGAAAAGAGAGGAAAAATCATGAGTAAAAATGTACTACTTATAATTAATCCGGTTGCAGGAAAGCTCAAAGCGAGGGGCGCGCTTTTTGATATTGTAAACAGCTTCTGCCAAGCCGGATACAAGGTTACAACACAGACCACGCTCAGGCCAAAGCATGCGACCGAACTGGCTGAAAACGCTGCTAAGGATGGATATGACATGATTTGCTGCAGCGGCGGAGACGGCACGCTTCATGAGGTTGTCAGTGGTGTTCTTAAATCCAATTCGGATATTCCAATCGGATACATCCCTGCTGGCTCAACAAATGACTTTGCCGAAGCAGTCGGACTTTCATCTATTCCAAAACAGGCAGCACAAAATATCGTTGACGGAAAAGAGATAAAGCTTGATGTAGGAAGCTTCGGCAGCAATCAATTCTTTACCTATGTTGCAAGCTTCGGTGCATTCACAAACATTTCATACACAGCTCCTCAGGATCTGAAAAACAGACTGGGCTATCTAGCCTACATGCTTGAAGGAATAAAGGATATCACCGAAATTAAAGGACACAAAATAAGCTACTGTGCAAACGGTGAGGAATACAGCGGAAAATATATCTTCGGCGGGGTTTCAAACACAACCGCAATCGCCGGAGGGATAATAAAAATGAAGAAGAGTCTTGTAGATCTGCAGGACGGAAAATTCGAACTCATCATGATTCACCAGCCCAAGGATTTAATTGAGCTTGGCGAAATCATCAACAGCATAAGCTTCCAGGACTACAGCACAAATCTAATTGAATTCATGCAAGTAGATGAAGTAAGCTTCCGTGTACCCAAAAACCTTCCATGGACGCTGGATGGCGAAAAAGGAATTCCTGAGCCGGAGCTGCTTATCAAAAATCACAGGCAAGGAATTACAATAATAAAATAGATTAAACCGTCTTTATATTCAGCGTGAATCTTACCGCCATGGGCTTCGCATATGCTTTGAGCAATTGCAAGCCCAAGGCCGTAGCTTGACTTTTCGTGGTGAGATTCATCTTTTCTGTAAAATCTCTTAAATATATCACTAAGCTGCTTATCGCTCATCGGATCTGACGGATTTGAAACTGTCAGTACAGCCTGCTTTCCCTGCTTCTTAAGGGATACCTTTACCGGACTTGTCTTTGAATACTTACCGGCATTATCAAGGAGTATAGACAGCAGCTGTCCAAGTCTCTGAACGCTGCCCTTAACATATACATCTGCACTGATTTCCTGTTCTATACTTAGTCCAAGCTCAAATAATACAGGCTCAAACTGCATTATTACATCATTAAACACTGTCCCAAGATCAAGCTTCTCAAAAGTTTGAGACTCGCCCTTCTCCAGTCTTGCAAGATTTAACATATCCTCCACAAGTCCTTTCATCTGATGAGATACAGTCAAAATATTGTTATTATATTTCTTCTGATCTTCCTCGCTGCAATCATCCATAGCCATCATTTCGGCATTTGTCATGATAACGGTAAGAGGGGTTTTCAGCTCGTGCGAAGCATCAGAAACAAACTGCTTCTGTTGCTGCCATGAGCTTTCAACAGGCTTTACAACCCATTTTGAAAGAATAAGAGCAAGAACAGCAAATACAGCAATGCATGATATGCATACCATCATTGTGATTAATTGAATATGGTCCAGTGTTTCGATCTGGCTTGATACATCAACAAAGGCTATCGTTTGAATACCCATAGGACCTTGAACCTTCATATACCTAAGACCGTATTCGGAAATAAATCCGAAGTCTTCTTCGGAATTGATGGCAACCTCCAGCGCAGCCTGCATGGACTCTGTTTCACTCTGGTCAAAATAACCGCCATAGCTTGTCAAAATCGAATGAGTCTCATCTGTAAGCAAAACAAAATACGGAAGCTGGATGTCATCATTAAATCTTTCCAAACGTCCAAATTGAGTAGGACTGTTTACTACTCTGCGCAAAACATCCATTCCGGAGTTTTTAATTGCCGCAGATGTAAGCATGCACACAACGCCAAAAACCAGAGCCATCATAAGGCTCACAATAATGATTACCGTAAATACAAATCTTTTTCTAAGTCTTTTAATTTCGGCCTGCATTACTCAATTACTTCCAAATGGTACCCCAGTTTTCTTATAGCCTCAATTTTCACGTTGGAGCCAATGCTTTGAAGCTTCTTCCTTAAGAAACCTACATAAACCTCAACGTGGTTTTCAACGGCATCGGAATCATAGCCCCACACCCTTGCAAGAATTACTTCTTTTGAAAGATTCTTTTCCTTACTCTGCATAAGGAATCTCATTACATCAAATTCCTTTGCCGATAGTCTGACCGACTTTTCACTACAGATAAGCATTCCGGTCGAAAGATCAAGCTCAGTATTTCCAAATACAAGCTCGTTAACCTCCGAGCCCTGCCTTCTGAGAAGAGCATTAATGCAAGCAAGTAGCTCCCTCATATCAAAGGGCTTGGTCAGATAATAGTCAGCTCCGGCATTAAGACCTTCAATTCTGTCTTCGAGACCGGATTTTGCGGTAAGCATTAAAATCGGAGTTGAGCATCTCTTTGACCTGACATGACGAGCAACCTCGTAGCCATTCATCTTCGGCATCATAACATCAAGAATGAGCAAATCATATACACCAAGCTCGGCATATTCAGCCCCATCCTCACCATCATATACTGCCTCAACATCAAAACCCTTTTTGGTTAGCATATCCTTAAGGGAATCGGCAAGCATTACATCGTCTTCAACAATAAGAATCTTCATTAATAATCACCTCTTAATTATCATATATAAATATGATATAAGAGTTTGCTTAAAAACAACTGAAAGAATATATTTTCTTATACTATTATAATATACCTCCCGATATATTATAATAGAAACAAATATAAATAATTAACAACAGGGAACTAATATGGAAATCAAACCTATCGCTTTCATGAAAAGCGACTTTAAAACTAAATTCGGAATTCCAAGGCAGGCTGGACTCACTCCGGAGCTGATTTCAAGAATAGAATTCGAATCAGAATATAGAAATCCGGATGCAATAAGAGGACTCGAAAATTTCAGCCACATATGGATAATTTGGGAATTTTCTGAGAATTCCAAGGAAAACTGGGCCGCAACAGTAAGACCACCGAGATTTGGCGGAAACGAGAGAATCGGCGTTTTTGCCACCCGGAGTCCATACAGACCAAACAATCTCGGCCTATCCTGCGTTGAAATTGAAAGCATAGACCTAGAAGCTGCCGGAGGACCATTTATTAACGTAAAGGGAGCCGACCTGATGGATGGGACCCCTATATTTGATATTAAACCCTACATCCCGTATTCCGACTGTCTGCCGAATGCAACAAAGGCCTTCGCAAGCAGACCGGATCCAAAGCTCGAGGTAATCTTTCCCGACAAGATAGATTTTCCGACAGATAAGCTAGAAACACTGAAAAAAATACTAAGCCTTGACCCAAGACCCGCATATCAAAACGATCCTGACAGAATTTACGGCTTTGTTTTTGCTGATTACGAGATAAAATTCAAGGTTGACAATAATAAAGTGATTGTAAAGGAGATAGCTAAAAATGCCTATTAATAAGATTTACGAAATCGCCTTTAGCCCTAATTTTTCAACGGATAAGACCGCAAGAGCCGTTGCAGAAGAAATTGCATCACAGCTCAATATCGAAACATTCTTTGATAAATTTTCCACTCCGAAGGACAGAGAGGCTGTCAGAACATACTCTGAAAATGATTTGCTTGTAATTGCTTCTCCAACATATGCAGGCAAGCTTCCAAATAAGATTTTGCCCGATTTTCAATCGAAATTTAAGGGAAATAATACTCCGGCAGTAGCAATTGTTACATACGGAAACAGGAAATTCGAGAATTCTCTTGCAGAATTAACAGACACATTAAAGTCAAACGGCTTTAATGTAATTGCGGCAGCCGCAATAGTAAACGAGCATTCAATGGCGCATACCGCAGAAAAAAGGCCAAACAGAGAGGATATCGACTATCTGAAAGGCTTCGCAGCAAAGATCTCTGAGAAAATAAAATCCGGAAACCTTGCAAATGCCTCGGTTCCGGGTGATTCGGCCGCACCATATTACACACCTCTACAGGAAAACGGAGAAAAAGCAGTTTTCCTGAAAGCAAAGCCCAAAACAGATCTTTTAAAATGTGATAACTGCGGCGCATGTGCACGTGCCTGCCCTATGGGATCAATTAATCCTGATGACTGCAGCGACGTTCCCGACATATGCATTAAATGTCACGCCTGTGTAAACAGATGCACCAAAAACGCAAAATACTTTGATGACGAACAGCTGCTGTCGCACATCAGATATCTTCAGAAAAACTACACAGAAAGAAATGAAAATGAGTGCTTTTTATAGCACTCATTTTTATTACGATATTAATACTTGGATAATTCCTCTTCCTCGTCCTCGTCCTCGTCGTCATCGTCTCTAAGGTGGAATTTTTTATTTTCGTCCATTTCAAACATTGGACCATAATAATCTTTATTAATCAATTCAGGCTTGCCAATCAGCTTACAAATCCATGGAACTCCGGCCTTTACACCTCTGAAATAGAATACGCCGACCATGCAAACAAGCATAATCAACACAGCTGCAATTGTTTTTAATGTTGTCAACATGTCAATACTCCAATAAAACTATTTCATGTCCTTGATTGCTGCCTGAGCTGCTGCGAGTCTTGCGATTGGAACTCTGAACGGGCTGCAGGATACATAATCAAGACCAACATTGTGGAAGAATTCTACAGAGCTTGGATCTCCGCCGTGCTCTCCGCAAACACCAAGGTGAAGATCTTTTCTTGTCTTTCTACCCTTCTTGCAAGCCATTTCAACAAGCTGGCCTACGCCGCTTTGGTCGAATCTTGCAAACGGATCGTTTTCGTAAATCTTCTTGTCATAGTAATCATTAAGGAACTTACCAGCATCGTCTCTGGAGAATCCGAATGTCATCTGAGTAAGGTCATTTGTACCAAATGAGAAGAATGCTGCTTCAGTTGCAATCTGATCTGCTGTAAGTGCAGCACGTGGAATTTCAATCATGGTACCAACAAGGTACTTCATCTTCTGACCGCTCTTTGCAATGATTTCATCAGCTGTCTTTACAACGATATCCTTAACGAACTTGAATTCCTTGAGCTCTCCTGCGAGAGGAATCATGATTTCAGGAACGATCTTATATGCTGGGTGCTTCTTGTTAACCTTAAGAGCTGCCTTAATGATAGCTTCTGTCTGCATTGCAGCGATTTCCGGATATGTTACTGCAAGTCTGCATCCACGGTGACCCATCATTGGGTTGAATTCGTGAAGGCCATCGATAATGTCCTTAATCTGCTTAACTGTCTTGCCCTGAGCCTTTGCAAGAAGCTTAATTTCAGCTTCTTCCTTTGGAACGAATTCGTGAAGAGGTGGGTCAAGAAGTCTGATGGTAACTGGGAAGCTCTTCATTGCTTCATAGATACCTTCGAAGTCTTTCTGCTGCATTGGCTCGATCTTCTTAAGAGCCTTCTTGCGCTCCTCAAGTGTATCAGCACAAATCATTTCTCTGAATGCTGCGATTCTTGATTCATCAAAGAACATGTGCTCTGTTCTTGTGAGTCCAATGCCCTGTGCGCCAAGCTCTACTGCTTTTCTTGCATCTGCTGGTGTATCAGCATTTGTTCTAACCTTAAGTCTTCTGAATTCATCAGCCCATGTCATGATGCGTTTGAAATCTCCGGAGATCTTTGCATCCTTAGTAGCAATTGCTCCGTCATAGATATTTCCTGTTGAACCATCAAGAGAGATAACGTCCCCTTCCTTGAAGGTCTTGCCTGCAAGTGTGAACTGCTTCTTTGCTTCGTTCATCTTGATTTCGCCGCAGCCAGAAACGCAGCATTCGCCCATGCCTCTGGCAACAACTGCAGCGTGTGATGTCATACCGCCACGAACTGTGAGTATACCCTGAGCAGCCTTCATTCCTTCGATATCTTCTGGGGATGTCTCGAGTCTAACAAGAATAACCTTCTTGCCCTTTCCTGCCCATTCCTTAGCATCTTCTGCTGTGAATACTACCTGACCAGATGCAGCGCCCGGGGATGCACCAAGGCCCTTTCCAATTGGTGTTGCCTTCTTAAGAGCAGCAGCATCAAATGTTGGGTGCAGGAGTGTATCGAGATTTCTTGGCTCGATCATTGCAACTGCCTGCTTTGGGGTAATCATCTTTTCATCTACGAGATCGCAAGCAATCTTAAGAGCAGCCTGAGCTGTTCTCTTGCCGTTTCTTGTCTGAAGCATATAAAGCTTTCTATCTTCGATAGTAAACTCCATATCCTGCATATCCTTGTAGTGCTTTTCAAGTGTATTGCAAACCTTTGTAAACTGATCGAATACTTCAGGCATATATTTCTTAAGCTGTGCAATAGGCATAGGTGTACGAACACCTGCAACTACGTCTTCGCCCTGAGCATT
>DCHA01000047.1 GCA_002315535.1 Firmicutes bacterium UBA1764
ACAAAGACATCTGCGCCCTTCATTGCATCAGCAAGGCTTCCGTGCTCGTGGTTCTTGTTACTGATATGGGAAATTTCTTCTTGAGCAGAATTAAGGCCTGCATCATCCTCGCAAATAATACCGTTGATATCGCACATGACGATATTGCCGAAGCCCATATTTATCAGGTGTTTTCCGATAGCAATGCCTGCAGCGCCTGCGCCGTTAATTACTATCTTTACCTTTCCCATTTCCTTGCCCGTTACCTTCAGGGCATTTATCAGAGCCGCCGCAACAACTACTGCTGTGCCGTGCTGATCATCATGAAAGATTGGGATGTCGCAAAGCTCCTTTAATCTTGCTTCGATTTCAAAGCAGCGTGGCGCCGCAATATCTTCCAGGTTTATTCCACCGAAGCTCTTTGAGATAAGCTGAATTGTTCTTACTATTTCGTCGGTGTCTTTAGAGTCTATGCAAATAGGAAAGGCGTCAACTCCGGCAAATTCTTTAAATAAAGCGCACTTGCCTTCCATTACCGGCATGCCTGCTGCAGGCCCGATATCGCCAAGTCCAAGCACTGCGGTGCCATCTGTAATTACCGCAACAAGGTTGGACCTTCTTGTCAGCTTAAAGCTTTCCTCGTAGTCATTTGCGATAACCTTGCAGGCCTCTGCGACGCCCGGAGTATAGGCGAGGGACAAGTCCTCTCTTGTTTCAATTTTCTTTCTTGATATAACCTCGATCTTTCCGTTCAGATCGTAGTGCATCTTAAGTGATTCTTTGCTGATATCCATTGTATTTCCTTAAACCATTTCTTCAGGTTTAAATATTTCATCAAATTTTTCTTCTGTTAAAAATCCCAACTCTGTGCATGCCTGCCTTAGCGAAATGTTTTCTGCGTAGGCCTTCTTTGCGGTCTTTGCGGCGTTCTCATAGCCTATATAGGGATTGAGCGCTGTGACAAGCATCAGGGATTTTTCCAGGTTCTCATCCATCGTTTGCTTGTTTGCTTTTATTCCGCAAACGCAGTTGTCATTAAAGGATTTCATTACATCGGATAAAAGTCTTACCGACTGCAGGAAGTTGTAAATGCAAACCGGCATGAAAACGTTAAGCTCGAAATTACCCTGTGATGCGGCCATTCCTACTGCGACATCGTTTGCCATTACCTGGACTGCGACCATGGTTACAGCCTCGCACTGGGTTGGGTTGACCTTGCCCGGCATGATAGAGCTTCCTGGTTCGTTTTCAGGAATATAGATTTCTCCGAGTCCGCATCTTGGGCCGGATGAAAGCCATCTGATGTCGTTTGCTATTTTCATCAAATCGCCTGCCAGAGCCTTCAAAGCCCCATGTGCAAACACAAGCTCGTCCTTGCTTGTCAGCGCGTGGAATTTATTTTCTGCAGTGATAAACTGCTTATTTGTTAGTTTGGATACTTCCTTGGCAACCTCTTCGTCAAAGCCTGTTGGGGCATTGAGCCCTGTTCCAACAGCAGTGCCACCTAAGGCAAGGCTTTTCAGCGGCTTTAGGCTTAGGCTAATCATTTCCTTATCCTTTTCAAGGCTGCTCTTCCATCCGCTGATTTCCTGAGAAAACTTGATGGGGGTTGCGTCCTGAAGATGAGTTCTTCCGGTCTTTATTATCCCTTCGTTTTCCTTGATGAGTCTGTCAAATGTATTGATTAAAAGATCTATGCTCGGAAGCAGAGAATCTTCAATTGCCATGACTGCGGCGATATGCATTGCAGTAGGGAAGGTGTCGTTTGAGCTCTGAGACATGTTTACATGGTCGTTGGGATGAAGAATTGTTTCTCCCGCAAGCTCATTGCCTTTACCTGCGATAACCTCGTTGACATTCATATTGCTCTGGGTGCCGCTTCCTGTTTGCCATACAACAAGAGGAAAGTTGTCGTCTAGCTTTCCGTCAAGAATATCCTTGCAGACAGCCGAAATCAGTGAAAGACGTTTTGCATCGAGCTTCCCCAGATTGTGATTTGCACGTGCTGAGGCTTCCTTTAAAACTGCAAAGGCTTTAATGATTTCCTTTGGCATTTTTTCTTCACCGATTTTAAAGTTGTTTAGGCTTCTTTGGGTTTGTGCTCCCCAATATTTATCTGCGGGGACTTTTACTTCGCCCATCGAATCATGTTCAATTCTGTAATCCATATAATTTCTCCTGCTGTGGATAATACCTAACCATATAATGATATCAGTAAAAGGGCCGAACATAAAGAAAAATCAAATACTTTGTCAATTGTTAGCACTCTCGCTTGACGAGTGCTAAAATAGTGCTATAATATAGTTAATTAATCGTAAAAATACCGGACCGGAGTCTGAGAATCAGGAGGGCTCCGGCAAAAAGGGGGTTAAATATATGAACATGAATCAATATGATGACGGCCAGATGGATGGCGCTGAGGCACTGAAAAAGTTCGGCGTCGACCTCGTCGAAAGGGCTAAGGAGCAAAAGCTTGACCCTGTTATCGGCCGCGACGAGGAAATTCGAAATGTAATCAGAATACTGTCCAGAAAGACCAAAAACAACCCGGTGCTTATCGGCGAGCCGGGCGTTGGTAAAACAGCCATTGCAGAGGGCCTCGCTCAGAGAATTCTTAGGGGAGATGTACCTGAGGGCCTCAAGCAAAAGACTGTTTATTCGCTTGATATGGGGTCTCTGATTGCCGGAGCCAAATACCGCGGAGAATTCGAGGAGAGACTAAAGACCGTACTTAATGAGGTTAAGAAGTCCGAGGGCAAGATTATTCTTTTCATCGATGAGCTGCACCTTGTAGTCGGGGCCGGAAAGATGGACGGCGCAATGGATGCCGGAAATATCCTAAAGCCTATGCTTGCAAGAGGCGAGCTGCACTGCGTCGGTGCTACTACGCTTGATGAGTACAGACAGTACATCGAAAGCGATGCGGCTTTGGAAAGAAGATTCCAGCCTGTAATGGTTGACGAGCCAAGTGTAGAGGATACGATTTCGATTTTAAGAGGCCTTAAAGAGCGATATGAGATTTACCACGGCGTAAGAATTCACGATAACGCAATTGTTGCAGCAGCAACGCTTTCCAACAGATACATAAGCGACAGATTCCTGCCGGATAAGGCCATCGACCTTGTTGATGAGGCTTGCGCAAAGGTCAGAACCGAAATCGATTCCATGCCTGAGGAGCTCGATGCAATGCGCCGCAAAATCATGCAGATGGAAATCGAGCAGATGGCGCTTAAGAAAGAATCCGACCAGCTTTCAAAAGACAGACTTGAAAAGCTCAGCGGCGAGCTTAAAGAGCTTCAGGACAAATTTAATGCTGACAAGGCGGTTTGGGAAGAAGAAAAGAATGCTGTTGCAAACCTCAAGAAATTAAAAGAGGATATCGAAATGATTTCGGGCCGCGCAGAGCAGGCCCAGCTTGCCGGAGACTACGAAACAGCATCAAGGCTTCGCTACGGCAGACTCCCGGAGCTGGAAAAACAGCTTGAAAATGCGCAGGCTCTGGCAGAAAAAAGAAAAGAAGAGGGCAGCATGATCAGCGATACAGTTGACGAGGCAGAGATCTCAGAAATCGTATCGCGCTGGACAGGCATCCCTGTATCAAAGCTTTTGCAGGGTGAAAAAGAAAAGCTTTTAAGCCTTCCTGATATTTTGCACGAAAGAGTAATCGGGCAGGACGAGGCTGTTCAAAAGGTCAGCGAGGCAATATTAAGATCTCGCGCAGGCATCGCAGATCCAAACAGGCCTATCGGATCCTTCCTGTTCCTCGGCCCGACAGGCGTAGGAAAAACCGAGCTTGCGAAGGCTCTGGCTCAATCGCTGTTTGACGATGAACGAAATATCGTCCGCATAGATATGACCGAGTACATGGAGAAGTTCTCAGTGTCCAGACTTATCGGTGCGCCTCCGGGATATGTCGGCTATGACGAGGGCGGCCAGCTGACCGAGGCTGTTCGCCGCAAGCCGTACAGCGTAGTGCTCTTTGATGAGGTTGAAAAGGCACATCCGGATGTATTTAATATTTTGCTGCAGGTTCTTGATGACGGCAGAATTACTGATTCGCAGGGCCGCACAGTTGATTTCAAGAATACGATTATCATTCTCACATCTAATCTCGGTTCGCAGTATATTCTTGAGGGAATTGACGGCGAGGGCAACCTAAGCAAGGAGGCTATTGACAATGTAAGCCAGCTCTTAAAGCAGAGCTTCAGGCCGGAGTTCTTAAACAGACTCGATGATATTATTTACTACAAGCCGCTAAGCAAGGCTGATATGCGCTGCATAGTATCGCTTCAGCTTAAGGGGCTCGCAAAGAGGCTCGAGGAGCAAGAGCTTAAGCTTGTTGTAACAGATGGCGCAAAGGACTTTATCATAGACAGCGCTTACGATCCTGTTTACGGTGCGCGTCCGATTAAGAGATTTATTCAAAGCAGTGTAGAAACACTGATTGCGAAAACAATTCTTAAGGGCGACATTTACCGCGGCAGCACCATTACAGTTGACTGCCGGGGAAGTGAACTAACTGTTATCACTAATTAATCCTTGTTTTTACAGGGGTATTCATGGTATCCTATTAACGTAATAAAAAACTGTTTTGTAACTGACGGATCAATGGTTACCATGGGGAAACAAAACAGAATAATTGTCGACCGTCTGGGCACAAATATGCGTTTAGCATGTTTGTGCCCTTTTTGTTTTTATTAAATAATCCGGAGAAAGGATTGAAATAAGGAGAATAATTTCATGAGAGATTTAATTGAACTGCTGAATAATAATGCTTATCCCGGGCGAGGCATAGTAATCGGAAAGGACACAGCCTATTACTTCATCATGGGAAGAAGCGAGAATAGTCGTAACAGAATTTTCGTTTTAACAGACGACGGTATAAAGACCGAAGCGTATGACCCGGCAAAGGTGAAGGACCCAAGCCTTATTATTTATAACCCCGTCAGAAAGGTGGGTAAGGCTCTTGTCGTAACAAACGGCGATCAGACCGATACTATTGCTGAATTCGGTGATTTCAGAAAAGCGCTCATGACAAGAGAGTACGAGCCGGATGAACCGAACTTTACACCGAGAATTTCATCAATCATGTATGAAGATGGCAGCTTTGAGATTTCAATTCTTAAAAAGAAAAACGATGGCTGCCTCAGAGAGTTCTTTAGTTATGAATCCTGCCCTGAAGGTCAAGGCTATTTCATCAGCACCTATGTAGGTGACGGAAATCCGCTTCCTTCATTTGAGGGAGAGCCTATAGAGGTATCGCTGCCAAGCCCGGAAGAGCTCTGGGCTGCGCTTAATAATGACAACAAGGTATCTCTTTACACTAACGTAAAGGGAGCGGTGAAGCTTTTCAATAAAAATTTGGGAGAATAGAAATGAAAGAATTTGAACTTAAATACGGATGCAATCCTAATCAGAAGCCTGCAAAGATTTTCATGAAGGATGGAGCAGAGCTTCCTATCAAGGTCTTAAACGGCCGCCCCGGCTTTATTAATTTTTTAGATGCTTTAAACTCATGGCAGCTTGTAAAGGAATTAAAGGAGGCAACAGGGCTTCCATCAGCAGCAAGCTTTAAGCATGTATCTCCTGCCGGAGCCGCTGTAGGTCTTCCACTTTCAGATACAGATAAGAAGATGTACTTCGTAGATGAAAACGCGCAGCTTTCAGACATTGCCTGCGCTTACATCCGCGCAAGAGGCGCAGACAGACTTTGCTCTTATGGCGACTGGGCAGCTCTTTCCGATACCTGTGACGCCGCAACCGCAGCTTATCTTAAGGATGAGGTTTCCGATGGAATCATCGCTCCGGGCTATACAGACGAGGCTCTGGAAATTCTTAAGACAAAGAAAAAGGGCAATTATAATGTGGTGCAGATTGATGCGGATTATGTACCCGCCCTTCAGGAAACAAAGGATGTATTTGGAATTACCTTCGAGCAGGGACATAACAATTTCAAGATCGATTCCGAGCTTCTTTCCAATATTGTTACAAAGAACAAGGAGCTTTCCAAGCAGGCCGAAATCGACATGATTGTTGCACTTATTACGCTTAAGTACACTCAGTCCAATTCTGTTTGCTATGTAAAGAACGGGCAGGCAATTGGTGTTGGTGCCGGCCAGCAGAGCAGAATTCACTGCACACGTCTAGCGGGCAGCAAGGCAGACAACTGGTACATGCGCCAGAATCCAAAGGTTCTCGGCCTGCAGTTTGTTGATGGCATCAAGAGACCTGACAGAGATAATGCAATAGACATCTATACCTCTGATGAGTACGAGGACATACTGGCTGAGGGTACCTGGCAGAAGAGCTTTAAGGTAAAGCCGGAGCCTCTCACCGCAGAAGAAAAGAAAGGGTGGATCGCAACGCAAAGCGGTGTAACTCTTGGCTCGGACGCGTTCTTCCCATTCGGTGACAATATCGAAAGAGCAAGAAAGTCCGGAGTAAAATATGTCGCAGAACCTGGCGGATCCATCCGTGACGATAATGTTATCGAAACCGCTGACAAGTACGACATGGTAATGTCATTTACAGGCATGCGTTTATTCCATCATTAATTTACAGAATCGCCGCTTAGCGGCGATTCTGCTTTTATTTTTGTTTTTTTGTGATATAATACTTAACGATTTATTAACAGAGCTCATCAAGAGTGGCTGAGGGAATAGGCCCTGTGAAGCCCGGCAACCCGTAATGCGAACGCAAAAGCGAAGGTGCTAAATCCTACTTGTTAAATCAAGGCAGATGAGGAAAAAGGTGAGCTCCTTATGGTTAAAACCGAAAGGAGATTTTTTTATGGCTCAGAAAATTTTATTCACAAGCGAATCTGTTACAGAGGGACATCCTGATAAAATCTGCGATCAGATTTCGGATGCAGTCCTTGACGAAGCCCTTCGCCAGGATCCTAATTCCAGAGTAGCAATCGAAACAACTGTAACAACAGGTCTGTGCAATGTTATGGGCGAAATGACAACCGAGGCTTACGTTGACGTTATGTCTGTTGCCCGCCGCGTAATCAAACAGATAGGCTATAACAAGGATGAATATGGTTTCTCCGCTGAAAGCTGCGGAATTAATGTCAGCGTTCACAGCCAGAGCCCTGATATCGCAATGGGAACTAATGACGAGGTTGGTGGCGCCGGAGACCAGGGAATCATGTTTGGTTTCGCATGCGACGATACTCCGGAATATATGCCTCTTCCAATCAGCCTTGCTCATAAGCTCGCGATGAAGCTCTCAGAGGTAAGAAAGAACGGAACAGTAAAATATTTAAGACCTGATGGAAAGACACAGGTTACTGTTGAATATAACGAGGACGGAACTCCGAAGAGAATCGACACCATCGTTATCTCAACACAGCATGACCCTGATGCAAAGCTTTCTCAGATCAAGAAGGATATGATCAAGTACGTTGTAACACCAGTCGTACCAAGCAATCTTTTGGATAAGCAGACCAAGTACTACATCAATCCCACAGGAAGATTTGTAATCGGCGGACCGACCGGAGACTCCGGCCTTACAGGAAGAAAAATTATCGTAGACACCTACGGTGGATATGCACGCCACGGCGGCGGAGCATTCAGTGGAAAGGACGCAACAAAGGTTGACCGTTCTGCTTGCTATGCTGCTCGCTGGGCCGCAAAGAATGTTGTTGCCGCAAAGCTTGCAAAGCAGTGCGAGATTCAGCTTGGCTATGCAATCGGAATTGCAGAGCCGGTTTCCATCATGGTTGATACGAAGGGAACAGGAAAGTATAGCGATAAAGAGCTTGCCGCTGCAATCGAAAAGGTATTCGATTTCACTCCGGCAGGAATTATCAGAGAGTTAAAGCTCAGACGTCCTATCTTTGAAAAGACTGCCGCATACGGACACTTCGGCAGAAACGACAAGGACTTCACTTGGGAAAAGACAAATAAGACCAAGGAGCTTAAGGAAGCGCTTAAAGCATAAAGCGCATTTATGGGGATATGCACAGCAGGAAAACTAAAGGTAATTTAATATTACTGTTTACGGCTCTTATTTGGGGCTTTGCGTTTGCATTCCAAAATGAGGCAGGGCAGCTAATCACCCCCTACTTCTTTGGGGCCTTCAGAATGACAATGGCTACAATCGCAGTTGGCATAGTAAGCTTTATCGTTGACGTGCAGGCAGGAAAGCTGCAGGGCATCAAGGTCTTTGAATCGGAAGAGAAAAACAGAGAATACAAACGTGCCACAATTGTAGGCGGAATTATTTGCGGAATCGGCATGGGCTTTGCGACAACTCTTCAGCAGATGGGTCTTATGTATACATCAGCCGGCAGAAGCGGTTTTATTACTGCATTGTATATTATACTTGTACCAATTGGCGCAGCTCTGGTATTCAAAAGCAAAATTCATGTTAAGGTTTGGATTGCGGTGCTGATTGCAATCGTCGGAATGTATTTGCTTTGCGTTAGCCCTGGTGAAGGCTTTGACTTAAACAAGGGCGATATACTGACGGCTGTTTGTGCAGTATGCTTCGCGGTTCAAATATTATGCGCAGACGTGTTTGTTCCAAAGGCGAATCCGATAAAAATTGCGGTGATAGAGTTCGCGGTAATTGCGGCGGGCTCCTGGGTATTAGCCTTTATATTTGAAGACCCAAATTGGGCGATGATAAAGGCAGCCTTAATTCCGGTTTTGTACTGCGGACTTATTTCCGGAGCAATGGGATATACCTGTCAGCTCATAGGCCAAAAGTATACAGATCCGACATCAGCCTCACTCATTATGAGCTTTGAAGCGGTGTTCGCAGTAGTTGGAGGCGTAGTAATACAAAAGCAGGTAATGCCTTTAAGAGAGATGATAGGCTGCGTAATAATGTTCGCGGCAATCATACTCGTCCAGCTTCCGAGCAAAGAAGAAAGAAAAAAACAATAATCAATCAATAACGAAAAGCCAATAAAAAATATTGGCTTTTTTCTTAACAAAGAGGTGAAAAATGGGCGCACTAGACGGATATAAAATATTAGATTTTTCGACCTTGCTTCCGGGACCATATGCCACAATGACATTGGCGGATATGGGTGCGGAAGTTCTTAAGGTAAGCAGCAGAGACAAATGGGACCTCGTAGTTAATTGGCCTCCGGTAATCGAAGGAGCTGAAGTTACGGGGGCTCAGGCTTGGCTTGGTCGAAATAAAAAGACCATCCACCTTAATTTGAAAAAGGAAAAGTCTGTTGAGGCTGTTAAGAAGCTCGTAAAAGAATACGATATCGTAGTTGAACAATTTCGTCCGGGCGTTATGGACAAGCTCGGCATCGGATACGAAGCGCTAAAGGCTATCAACCCAAGATTAATCTACTGCGCAATTACAGGCTATGGCCAGAGCGGTTGCTTCTCGATGAAGGCCGGCCACGACATCAACTACCTTTCGCGTGCGGGTATTATCAATGCTGCAGGGAGAAAGGAAGGCGGGCCAAGTCTTTATAACTT
>DCHA01000041.1:0-815 GCA_002315535.1 Firmicutes bacterium UBA1764
TTCTTCTACAAGGGTTACTACCACGGAAATCAGCCTTGGGCTATGAAGGCTGACTATCCGGGAATACTTCAGTCCGATGTTGAAAACAATGTGATACTTCCATGGTTTGATATGGATGCCATGGAAAAGGCATATCAAGAAGCCGGTGGTGATGTTGCGGCACTTATCGCACAGCCTTATGACCACGGCAATTTCTATGATAACGTAACTTCAACAAAGGAGCAGTGGCAAAAGGTAAGAGAGTTCTGCGACAAGCATAATATGCTGCTTATCTTTGATGACGTTAGAGCAGGCTTCAGACTTGATCTTGCGGGTTCTGATCACTACTACGGAATAAAGGCTGATATCATATGCTTCTGCAAGGCCCTTGCAAACGGATACAATATGTCAGCTGCCTGCGGTGGAGATCATCTTAAGGCTGCTGCAAGCTCACTGTCATTCACAGGTTCTTACTGGATGAGCGCAGTGCCATTTGCCGCATGTCTTGCATGCATAAACAAGATGAAGGCTTTGGACACACCAAAGATGTTCAGAGAAAAAGGAACAAAGCTTGGAGAGGTACTTAAAAAGGCTGCTGAAAACAACGGCTTCAACCTTGCAGTAACAGGCGAGCCTGCACTCTTCTATTTGAGAACAACTGATGATGACAGCCTTATGATTCATCAGAAATGGGTTGCAGAGTGTGTATCAAGAGGACTCTTCATTACATCTCATCACAACCATTTCATAAATGCTGCACTCAGCGATGAAGATATAGCACTTGCTGGTGATATTGCAAATGATGCTTATGCCGCAGTAAGAGCAAAGCTGTAGGA
>DCHA01000041.1:854-1352 GCA_002315535.1 Firmicutes bacterium UBA1764
AATGAAGGTACTAGTAATAAACGCATCAGTAAATAAGGAAAGAAGCACGACGCTTAGGCTCACAAATGCCTTCCTTGAGGGTATGGGCGAAAGTGCTGAAATAGTAAATACGATAGATTTGAATGTAAACCCATGCAGGGCATGCTTTTCGTGTTGGTTTAAGAATGGCGGGGTTTGCGCTCAAAAGGATGATGCCATAGAGGTCCTGCAGAAGCTTCAGGATGCTGATCTTGTAATTTGGTCGATACCTCTTTATGCATATGGGATACCATCGCATTGCAAGGCTCTGGTAGACCGCACGCTGTCATTTAATCAGCCGGAGATGTATCTGGACGAAAAGGGTGTATCTCATCACTACGGCTGCGAAGAGGGTACTAAAAAGACGGTGCTGATTTCAACAGCGGGGCTTGCAAACAACAAAGGCAATTTTGATGGTCTTATTTTTTCAATGAAGCATATGTACGGCGAGGGCGTTGCGACTATTTGCTGCGCCGAAGG
>DCHA01000041.1:1425-6427 GCA_002315535.1 Firmicutes bacterium UBA1764
GTAAAGCTTGCCGGAGCCGAGTATAAAGCACATGGTCATATTACAGCAGAAACACAAAAGTATCTCGATACACTGATCGTTCCATCAGAGGAATATATACAAGTAATGAACAGTATATTTGGCAAAATCAAAGGCGCAAGTAAATAGCATTATTATCGTTTGACGACGGCCCGGGCATACGCTCGGCCGTTTTTTTATGGCAAACTTGACATTATACCGATACATCGGTATAATGCAAATATGCTTAAGGATTATTTGATAGAACAGCATATTTCAATGTATAGTCTCGCGAAAAAAAGCGGGGTTGCTTACAGTACAATCAACGATCTTGCAAACGGCAGAGTTGACGTTGATAATTGCAAAGTGTCGCTTTTGTGCCAATTAGCAAAGGCTTTGACTCTTAGCATGGACGACGTGTACGATATTTGCCAAAGGGATTTAACTGTTTATTCAAAGACTTATGATACAAAAATACAAGTGTCAGTAAAAAATAAAATGTACTATGCTGATTTTGAATATGAAGGGGAGGCTAAACATATAAAAGTATGTGAAGCTGGCGCGGATCACAGGCATTTTATCAAGGAACTTGCTCTCTGGGATGCAGAGGATAATATAGAAAAGCAGAATTGGGAGGAGCTAAATGAGATATTGGCTAATGAGAAAAAATGAGCGAATAACCATTTTGGACTTCAGTGAAGATGGGGTTCTTCTTAAATATGCACAGGAAGTATTAAATAATGATATTGCTCCACTTGAATATAAGGTGAATAAAAATGACTGGATAAAAAAATGGTGGAGTGAAAGGCAGATTCCGCTCAGACAGGGTACTGTTGAGGAAATGCTTAGAAGGAGTAGCCTTATTGGACCGGATGAATATCTGCTTAGCAATCTTGGCTTAAGTCTCAACGATTATTACTGGATTTGTCCTTTTGATGAAAAGCTTCGGTGGGAGGATGTTAATCTTTATGATAATGAATTTAAAGAGAATCTTCTGGTTAAATTAGATGAAAGAGCAGGATATAAACGATCTGGCAAAACATCAAGCTTTACTCCAAATGGTTCTCTGCAGGGACAACTTGAAAAAACATGGCAGATAAAAGATGACCGTCGTATTATGGTGAAAGGTAATTCTGATGATCTTTCGTGTGAGAGTCTAAACGAAGTCTTTGCAAGTCTTCTTCATGAAAAGCAGGGATACGATAACTATGTCAGTTACAAATTGATTAAAATAAGAAATCGCTCATACGCATATGGATGTGTGTGTGATTGTTTTACAAATCAGGATTGTGAGCTGGTTACGGCTTGGGCATTGCTTACGTCTGGGAAAAACAATAAAAGTTTAAATGACTATGAGAATTTAATTTCTATCGCTGCGGCATATGGAATTGATGAGACTCAGTTTAGAAGGGATTTAGAATATCAGATTATGACAGACTACATTCTCTCTAACAGGGATAGGCATATGAATAATATCGGGGTTTTGAGAGATGCCAAAACACTTAAGCTTATTCGTATGGCACCGATTTATGATAGCGGCCGGAGTATGTTTGTTCGTAGATATGATCTTACTCGCCCCCAAATTGTCGATGGTGATGTGAATTCATTTTTCAATAAAGAAAAAAAGCTCCTTAGCCTGGTACGTGATAAATCGCTAGTTGATGTTTCAAGGCTTCCGGATGTAAATGATTTGGTAAAGCTATACAAAAAAGAGCCGCGCCTTTCTGCGGAACGAATCAAAAGAGTTTGTGAGTATTACGAGCAAAAGGTAAATGAGTTCATATCATGGCAGAAGAAATAATATATTGATGGTAAGAATATTTGTTTCTGATAATCCTAAACTTAATAAAATGATTAAGGAAACTCTAACAAAAATGGTAAAATAAAATCAGTGAATTAATCGCAGAAAGGAGACGAAAATGAAACAGTATAAGTTGTTCATCAATGGCAAGTTTGTTCCCAACGGAAAAAGGGAAATGCTTGATGTAATTAATCCTGCAACGGAAAAGGTAATTTCGCAAGTACCAAAGGCAACAGCCAAAGATGTTGAGGCCGCTGTCGATGCGGCATATGAGGCACAAAAGTCCTGGGGCAAGCTTCCGGCAAGCTCAAGAGCAGCTTACCTTTACAAGCTGGCTGATCTCGTAAGAGAAAACAGAGTTCTCTTTGCAAAGACAAACTCCGAAGAAATGGGTAAGCCCTACGCACAGTCCTTCGACGAAGCAGGCTGGCTGGCAGACTACATTGTTTACTATGCTGAGCTGGCACGCCATATCAAGGGCGAAATTATTCCAAGTGACAGACCTAATGAAAACATTCTTCTTTACAAGATGCCGATTGGTGTTGTCGGTGGAATCATGCCGTGGAATTTCCCGCTATTCCTCATAGGCAGAAAGGTTGCTCCGGCACTTGTCGCAGGTGACACTGTAGTACTTAAGCCATCCTCGGATTCCCCGAACGGCTGCTATGAATTTGCAAATCTCGTCAAGAAAGCCGGGATTCCCGATGGTGTTGTTAACGTTGTCACAGGCTCAGGCGCTGTAGTAGGAAATGCTCTTGCATCAAATCCTAAGGTTCACCTTGTTTCCATGACAGGCTCAACCGAAGCAGGTCAGAAGATTATGAAGACTGCTGCAGATAATGTTACCAAAGTGTCTCTTGAGCTAGGCGGAAAGGCTCCTGTAATTGTAATGGCTGACTGCGATTTTGACGCAACAATAGAGCATGTTTACAATTCAAGAATCATCAACACAGGACAAGCTTGCAACTGCGCAGAAAGAGTATATGTTCAGAAACCGATTTACGACAAGTTCGTGAAGAAGATTGTGGCAAAATTCAAGGCAACAACATACGGTCCTGCACTCGAAGGAAAGTTCGATATAGGTCCGATGGTTAACAAGGCTCAGCAGGAGCATGTTGATGAGCTCGTTCAGAGTGCAAAGGCCGAAGGCGGAAAGATTAAGTGCGGCGGTCACAAGGCAAGCTATAATGGCAAGGGATGGTTCTATGAACCGACGGTTATTGCAGACTGCAAGCATGGTATGAGAATCATGACCGAAGAAATCTTCGGACCGGTTCTTCCGATTACAAGCTTTGATACTTTTGATGAAGTAATCGAGATGGCCAATGATACCGTATACGGACTCACATCCTCCATCTACACCTCAAGCTACGATGTAGCTATGAGAGCTATGAATGAGCTTCACTTCGGCGAAACCTATATCAACCGCGAACACTTCGAAGCATTCCAGGGCTTCCATGCAGGTGTTCGCCAGTCAGGTATAGGCGGCGATGATGGTGAGCACGGTCTTGAGGAATTCCTCGAAACCCATATTTGCTACATAGACTACAATCTTAAGGCAGATGTAAAGTAATAATCGAATAATGACGGCCAGGGCATACGCTCGGCCGTTTTTTTATGGTATACTAATAGAAACAGTAAGAAAAGGATGATAATATGCTTACGCCACTGGTTCTTGAAGTAAAAGGCAACTCGCTTGATGACGGCCCGGGCATACGCTCGGCCGTTTTTTTTAAGGGTTGCCCGCTTAATTGTATATGGTGTCATAATCCTGAAAGTAAAAGCTTTGCGGCAGAGCTTTCGTATGACCACAACACATGTATTGGAGACGGTACATGCGCTTTACATTGCAAACAAAACGCGTTAACTCCGGGATTAATTGATGTAGTTGATCGCAGCAAGTGCAATCTTTGCTTTGAATGTACTAAGTTTTGCCCTGCTAAATCACTTAGCATCTTGGGAAAGTCCATGAGTCAGGATGAGCTTGTAAAAAAGCTTTCATCTGATAAGCCTTTCTATGATGTGTCGGGTGGCGGGGTAACGCTTTCCGGCGGAGAGGCTACTATGGCTATGGAGTGGGTAGGTGGAGTAGCAAAGGCGCTCCACGAGAAAGGCATCAGAGTCCTTCTTGAGACCTGTGGCTTCTTTGAATACGAAAAGGCAGAAGAATTTATGCTGCCGTATTTAAAAAACATCTATTGCGATATCAAGCTTATCAATGAGGAACAGCATATCAAGTATTGCGGTGTATCCAATAAGCTCATTTTGGAAAATATAAAGAAGATGTTTGCGGACAGAAGTAAATACGGATATGACTTCCTGCCCAGAACTCCGCTTATTCCTGGCATTACAGATACAGAGGAGAATCTTACGGGAATCGCAGCTTTCCTAAAGGAAAACGGCATACCAAAAACAGAGCTTCTTGCCTACAATCCGACCTGGCACCACAAGCTCGAAAAGATAGGCAAGGCGGAGGCTAATGAGCTTAAAGACAAAACGAGCTTCCAGTCAAATGAACAGTTAACCAGGGCCAAAGATATATACAAGGCTTTTGGAATAGAATGCATATAACACAAGGAGGAACGAAATGGTAGCCAATACTCTTGCGAATGTTGTACTTAAGTACATGGCAGCGCTTTTTACAAACGATAAAAAGAAAAACGCATATCTAAAGACGGTCGACGGATGGATGAATTTTTCTATCGGTCTTACCACTGAAGACGGCAGCGTAAAACAGAGCATACACTTTAAGGACGGCAAGGGCTTTGTAAGGCCAAATATAGATGGTGTTGATACACTTCTCACCTTGCAGGATACGTCAGTTCTTGCTCAGCTTGCCAGCCTTCCTCCAAATGAAGTATTAAATCTCATGCTCAAGAATAAAATGTCATCACATGGCAACATGTCATATCTTGAGTTCTTTAACCTGCTTATTTCTGTAATGATGACAAAGAAGCAGATTAAGCAAATGAAAAAACAGAAAGAGGAGAGAGACAGCTTCGGCAAGACTATGTCCGATGAAAAGGTCGAGTCAGGTCCTCGCCCAAGAAAGGAATTCCTCAAAGCCGATAGTGTAGATTCCGGAGTGCACTGCCTCATGGATGATCCGTATCTTTCTACCTACGCAATTGAAGATTTCCCAAGGCTTCAGAAATATCTTGATTATCACCACAACGGAACTCCTGAGGTTTGCACCGAGCGTGC
>DCHA01000023.1:0-19780 GCA_002315535.1 Firmicutes bacterium UBA1764
CGAACTTATTGAGTTTGGCTAACTACTGAATAGTAACGGAGAAGCTTCTATGATTTCACTCAATCAGTTTTTGATAATAAAACAACAGCAATCACGTTTTCCCTCAAGTCATTTCCGAAAAAACGTTGTTCCTGTCCCCTCGTTTTAATGTCGCGTTTTTACTCAATTTTTACTCAGAAAGCAAAAATAAATCCCGAAACCGTTGAAATTTCAAGGTTTCGGGATTTTTAGTTCTATTCCCACTCAATTATAGGAAATGGATGATATATTTACAAATCTTGATCTTACTCAACTACAACTATTCTACGCGCACCCTCTTTAGGTCTCTAGTTTCAAGATATTCCCAAAACCCAAATACAGCTCTCGCGATCACACTGTTTTTGTATACATTAGTTCCATCATTCACGTCTTGCAATACCTTAAAACACTTATCCGCCGTTTTCTTTGGGATGCCGTAATACGCTTCAGCAATCGCTCCGGCCATGGCTGCGATTGTATCAGAATCACCACCAATAGAGATTGCCTTGATGATAACATCATCGAAATCTTCCCCTTCGAGGAAGGCTTCTATTGCCTGCGGGCATGCACCCTGGCAACTTTCATCAAATCCATATGTAGGTCTTATTTCATCAAGAGTAAAGTCGAGCTTATAATAATTATTATTTATGAAATCTCTGATTTCTTCCTTTGAATGACCTTTCCTGGCAAGAAATATTGCACAGGCGATTGCTTCGGCGCCTTTAACACCCTCTTCGTGGTTGTGAGTTGGTATAGCAGACAAAGCGGCATACCTTTTTGTTTCTTCCAAAGTATCATAAAGCCAGCCACAAGCTGATACTCTCATCCCCGAGCCATTACCATAGCTATTATATGGACTACGGCTATAATCCTTTAACCAATGTCTAAAGTTTCCGCCATACCCCGCTTTTGGAAACAAATTACCGTAGTAGTGCATAGAATTAATAAGTACTTCATACACACTGTCCATCTCCATGCCATCAGAATCCATTAAAGCCTTTGCTACCGCAACAGTCATAACAGTATCATCTGTTGGGAAACAACCCTTATCAAACAATTTAATCATCTTCTCGTTTTTGCAGTTGTTAAATTCATATACTGAACCACATATATCACCAATTATTGCACCAAGCATTTCATTATCTCCTACTTATCTTTTTCATCAATTATTTTATATTAAACATTCATTTTATTCATTAAGAATATAAGGATGAAGGATGCTATATATTTGATCTCCGTATTTCTCGTATGTCTGCATACCTATTCCGTGAATTCGTAATAGGTCTTTTTTCTCAACCACATCACCTTCAGCAATTGCCCATAAATCCGCGTCAGAAAAAATAGTAAATGCCGGCACTCCTAAAGTTTGAGCCTCTCCTAATCTCCATGATTTTAATTCTTCAAATATTTTATTTGAAGGTCTATTTAACCTATTTTGAGACTCATGTTTTAGCACACCCAATCTATGTACAGTTCTTGATGCCCTCCTAAGCTTTTTTATTGAGTTATAAACTATCTGATCAGCCAATAGTAATTCATCAAAGAATTCTCCGGTCTCAGGATCAACACCATCTGCAATAGTATTGATAAGTGATGCCAATTCAATGTTTGTCATTTGATTACCTCCTGAAAATTAATTATGCGTCAATTATATCAATAATTCCCATTCTATATGTCGCCTGCCAGGAAACATTCATTATTATTCCAAAACAGAGCCCTAAAAGGCTCTGTTTATCAACTTATTAGCATGCTCCAATAAAAGAGGATCTATATCCATATTCATACAAGGTTTTATTAAAATCGGCTACATTATAATTCTGTGTTTTCAAAAAATAAGACACAATAATATCGTATTTTCGACTATTGCTTAATGTCATTCCTGCACTTCCAAGCAAGTTGATAGCCGAATCATAATCAAGTTGTAACCCGAAAATAATTGCAACAGCCGTCTCTAAAGATGGTTTACATTTTCCGTTTTGTATTTTGTGAAAAGCGGCTCTGTTAATATTCTTCTGGTATACTTGCGAGGCTTTAAGATGCTTCTTTTTCATAATCTTATTAAGTTTTTCTGCAAATGTACCCTCTTGTTTGTAAACCATATCATCAAGATCAATAGTCTTTTGAATATAAGAATCAAGATCCCCAAACAAAGGTTTCGCCATTTTGGTAGCAGCATCGCCATAAATAACTAAATAAACCTTTAATTCTCTATCATATAGCTTCAAATACTCGCTGATACTTGTAATAGCCTCCTGCAGAGCATCCTGTATAGGATAGCCTAGTGATCCGGCTGAAATAAGCGGAAATGCAACGGATGCACATCCAAGTTCTGTTGCAAGTTCAAGGGATTTCTTATAACAACTTCTTAGAACTGCAGCCTCGCCTTCAATTCCTCCGTGATAATTTCTGGCAACTGTATGAATAATGTATTTTACTCCGGGAATATATGCATTAGTATACACAGCTTCCCCCGGCACACATTTATCCCTCAGAGCGCGGCACTCTTTTTCAAACTCTTCGCCACCGACTTCATGGAGTAACTGATCTACTCCCGAAAAACCTTTCATGTGATGATTTGTTGAATTAACAATGGCATCAACTTTCATTGTTAAGATATCTTGATTAACAACTGATAATGGCATAATACACCTCCGTACTGTTTCTATATATTATATATGTTACAATGGCTAATTACCATTGTACATATTCCCTAAAACGGCAATTCAACATCGTCAGTGAACCCATTTTGCCAATCAACAGCAGGCTCAAAATCCGGGTTCTTTCTATCAAAGATAGGTGAGACATTCTGCGGCTTATCAAGGAATTCAACTCTATCAGCGACAACCTCAGTAGTGTACACTTTTTGTCCATTCTTCTCATATGATCCTGTATGAATACGCCCTTGAATTCCTACAAGCCTACCCTTGCTAAGGAATTTATCTACCATTTCTGCAGTCCTTCCAAAGCACACAATATTTGGATAGTCTGTCCCAACATTATTACCGCTATTGTCTCGTCCCCGGTCTATTGCAATCGAAAACTGGCTAATAGCGGTCTGACTTCCAGCCTTATATCTTATTTCGGGGTCTTTAGTTAATCGTCCTATTAATAAAACAGTATTCATTGATTCTCCTTACCATTCAAACGTAAAAGTATTCTGAAACGAAATATCCTTACCTATTCCGGCAACCTCAACATCACTCGGCAAAAACATAAAGACATTATCACTAATTCTTCGATAACTACCACCCAAAGCATACACACATCCCCTCATAAAGAAATATATATGCATGGCATCATCAGTTTTTGTGCCATCAATATTAATGACTACCGAGTAGCCTTTCCTGAGTAAATCCGCCATTTTGGGGCAATCATATATATTGTGTGGACAAAACATTTCAATAGTCATCTTTTCGGGTTTGACTATGACTCCCTTACAACATTCTATTTCTGTTTTGTAATTCCTGATTACCCTTTCTTCAGGACTAACCGTTTTCAACATTTGAGGTTCTGAGGCCTTACTAAAACTCTCTAAAGCATCTATATCCTCGTATACCTCATCATCAACATCTTCCTCAATTATTTCAATCCCAACAAGTCCCCTAAGCCAATCTGAAAGCTTCATCTCTAATTTCCATCAACCATATCGATTTCACTATTCAAATCGACAAAGGCATCATCAATACTTTCACACGCCATCATTCTGGTAACAAAACGTGCATTTGCATCATACATTCTCTCTGTTCCCTCTTTACATGCACGGTATCTGATTGCCCTGTCGCGTCTCATTCCGTATTGTGCTGCAGTTTCAACCGCGTCAATGTTTGCAGCCATAAAGATAAATTCCCAGCCCTCCTCGGTTTTAGCCTCTACAAGCTTCTTGATCTCATCACTGCTGTATTTGTGACTACTGTTTTCCATTCCATCGGTTGTAATCATAAATATGGTTTTCTCAGGTAAATCTTCCGTCCTGATGTATTTATGTATCTGCTCGATATGGTGAATCGTATCACCCATTGCATCCAGCAGTGCGGTATTGCTGTTTGGTTGATAGTCTTCATCTGTCAGCTTCTTCACATTCTTGATATCCTCTCTGTCAATAATTGTCCTGTGATCGCTGCTAAAGCATACAGCAGTTACAAGAGCATCGCCCTCTGAATCCTTCTGTTTTTCAATCATTGAGTTAAAACCGCCGATTGTATCATCCTTTAAGTGATGCATTGATCCGCTCTCGTCGAGAATAAAAACTACTTCAACATACTTTCCCATGATAACCTCCAAATAAAAATGCGACTGCAAATCTAATTTACAATCGCATTATACTTATTTGGATTACTCAAAAGGTATCCTTGCAGGATACATTTTCAAGATCTTACTCCGGCGCCGAGAATCTGCTGGTCAAAATCAAACAGCATACTATTGACTTCATCGATATTGTATACCCTATTACTTACTGCATATCTGATAATTAAATCAAATGCATTGCTTTTTGTCAGTGAATAGCCGACCTTTGAGACAAAATCTATGAATTCATCCATTGGCAGCTCTAAAGCCAGACCTAAAGCTACCACAGTAAGCTTCTTTGGGTTATATTCATAATCATTTTTTATCTTGTTAAAATGGCCTCTGGTAAGCTGAGCCTTCTTGTAGCATTCAGCGTCCGTCATACCCTTTTCATCAATCATGCGAAAAAGCATATCACGAAAGCCTTCATCCCTTGATTCGAGTTCTCTTTTTATTTCTTCATTTCTTTCAAAAGTACTATCAAGCTCAGGAATTTCCTTCAACTTGCTGAACACCACATGTCCGCTTATTTTAAAAGGACTCCTACTGCGTTCAACCTCTTCAGGAACACACTTGAAAGATATCTCATCAATATCATCCGATAAAGAATCCCTTATTATAGGGGCTTTACTACTCTCACCGGCATATTGTACTTCAGGCTCATAGGCTTTGTTCAATAACAAAGCTATCTCTGATTCTGAAGAACCAAATTCAGAGCTCTTTTCGAAGTTTGCATTAATGTATTCCTTTATGTTTTGGAAAATGTTTAGAGTTGTTTTCATTTATTATCTTTACCCTTCACTGCCTCCAGCAGCGCCTTGCATCCCTTATTAATATCTTCGTATGTTTTATCAAAGCCGCCGTAATACCATGGGTCAGCTACATCTTCATCAAGGCCTGCGAAGGACATCAACATGCGGACCTTTTCCGGGTAAAGCTCCGGAAACATGCGGTTTAGATTCCGCATGTTGTTGCTGTCCATGAGTATAATATGGTCATAGTATTCCATATCATCTCTTGTTATTTGCACGGCAGATCTTTTTTCATAAGGGATACAATGTTTATCCAGTTCTCTTTTTGCCGGGGGATAAATATCATTGTATAACTCTTCCCTGCTGGTTGCGGCGGAGGCTATCTCGAAATATCCTTCAAGTCCTTCCCTCCGTACCATATTCTTTAATATAAATTCTGCCATGGGACTCCGGCAGATGTTGCCGTGGCAGACGAATAATATCTTTATCATCTTGGTATATTAAAACAAATCACTATGACTTCCTGTTCTAATCAAATATAAAATAACATTATCATTTGAATACTTATAGACAAGCAGCCAATCCGGTTCTATATGTAGCTCCCGGCAATTTTTAAAGTCCTTTGAATTACGCAAAGGATGATCTCGATATTTTTCCGGAATCGTGGATCCATTAACCAATAGTTCCAAAACTGTACGAAATTCATTAATATCAAGACCTCTTTTTACAACGGTATCAAAATCTTTCTTAAACTGGGATGTCTTTCTGATATCATATTTCATTTAAGAAGATCCTCCATTAATTCGTCAACACTTGAATATGTTTTTGATAATTCCGGATGCTTTTCCATTTCCTCAGCCTCTCTTATTGCCGCAACAGTATCTGCGTTTGGCACATCCCATCTGACTTCAAAAGGAATTGCTTTTTCGCGGAGCATCTGTCTTAAAAACATATTAACGGCCGTGGATAAATCAAGACCAAATTCGGCAAGCATCGCCTGGGCCTTTGGTTTAATGTCTTCATCAATACTTATATTTGTTGCAACTCTTGCCATAATACACCTCCTAGTTTTCAAAAAATCTCTATAATCAGGTTCTTTATTATATTATAGCTTGCGCGACATATTTGTCAACATAGTATACGCATAATATGCGCATATTTCGCGTCTAAACGCAAACAAAAAAAGGCTGCATTATAACAGCCTTTATCAACTTAAATCATTATCTTCTCCCATTGCCTCTAATCGCGAGTATCCTCAGCAGGTTTGCGATTGACATGGCGAGGGATCCGAGATATGTCATGGCTGCGGCTTTTAGTACCGCTTTTGATCCTTGCATATCTACGTCGTTTTGTATAAATCCGCATTCCTCAAGCATTTTGAGGGCTCTGCGGCTTGCATCAAGTTCTACCGGCAGTGTAACGAGATGAAATACTACTACTGCCGAGAAAAGGATGATTCCTAGGTTAAATAATCCTGTGCTGCTTAATATCAGTCCAAGGATTAGTATAGGCCATGAAAGTGTTGATCCAAGGTTTACAACCGGTACTATAGCGGTTCTAAGCTTAATCAAAAAGTATCCGGTGTTATGCTGATCGGCATGTCCGCACTCGTGCGCCGCAATGCAAATTGCCGCGATCGAATTTGATCCGTATACGCCCTGTGACAAATTCAGTGTATGCTTTGAGGGGTTATAGTTATCTGTCAGCTGCCCTGCTACGCGGTTCAGCGTAACATCTCCGATGCCGCAGTGCTTTAACAGCGTTGCCGCAACATAGTCTCCGGTCACGCCGCTGCCATTTTGAATGCCGGAGTATTTTGCGTATGCGCTCTTTACTCTGACCTGCGCAATAACCGTAATAATAATTGCGGGTAGTAAATAAATCCATGTACTGTAGTATGAGTAATAATTCATCGTCTATCGCTCCTTCTGATTACTTCTCATCAGCTCTATACCCAAAATTGCTTATTGCAACAACTGAGTCTCTCCAGCCTTCCTTTACCTTTACAAAGGTCTCAAGGTATACCTTGGTTCCGACCAGAGCCTCGATTTCCTCGCGGGCGCTCTTGCCTATGCCCTTGATCTTCTTGCCGCCCTTGCCTATGATGATGGCCTTGTGGGACTGTCTTTCGCAGTAAATAACTGCGGATATTCTTGTCAGGTTATTCAGCTCTTCATAGCTTTCGATTTCGACAGC
This sequence comes from Firmicutes bacterium UBA1764, assembly GCA_002315535.1. GTDB lineage: Bacteria > Bacillota > Clostridia > Peptostreptococcales > Anaerovoracaceae > UBA1764. Next base: position 7,251 of record DCHA01000023.1, read on the forward strand.
AACGCCGTGCGGAACCTCTTCGTCCAAATAGAGCAGCATCTTTTCTCTGATTATTTCGGATACGAGGAATCTCATCGGGTTATCAGTAACCATGTCCTCTGGGAAGAACTGCGGGCCCTCCTCAAGATATTCCTTCAGCTTATTAATCAGCACGTCAACGTTCTTGCTCTCAAGCGCATTTGTACCGATGATGGCCTCGAACATATTCATGTCCTCATAGCACTTATATACCTGCTCGAAAACCTCCGGCTCCATCTTATCGATCTTGTTGATGATAAGAATCTTCGGGGTATCGATTTTCTTTAGCTTTTCGAGAATAAAGTTATCGCCGCCTATTCCCTCTCTCAGCGGAGAATCTACGAGGAAGAGAATTACATCAACCTCGCCAAGGCTTGACAGCGCGATTTCTGTCATATAGCTTCCGAGCTTGTTCTTTGGCTTATGTATTCCCGGGGTGTCAATAAACACCATCTGGCACTGCTCCGGCTCGGTATAGATTCCTCTGATTGTGTTTCTTGTGGTCTGCGGCTTATTTGTGGCAATCGCGATCTTTTCTCCGAGTATGGAGTTCATCAGGCTCGATTTGCCAACGTTTGGTCTTCCTACTATTCCAATAAAACCTGTCTTCATTACTTATCTTCCAGTCTAAAGCCTTCCGGCAATAATTCTCTGAGTGTATATTCCTTGTCCTTGCACATTACTATCATGTCCGGGCTGAATTCGTACATGAATTGTCTGCATATTCCGCATGGCCAGTCAGTTACTGCCAGAGCGACAAAGCTCTTGCATCCTTCCGAAATAGCCTTGACCATCGCAGTTCTCTCAGCGCATATTGTTGCGCCGTAGCTTGCGTTTTCTATATTGCAGCCCGTATATATCTTGCCGCACTTTGTAAGAAGTGCAGCCCCAACCTTATACTTTGAATATGGTGAATATGCATTCTTTGAGGCTTCTTTTGCAAGCTTTGGAAGGCTATACAAAGCCATGATCTTTTCTTCCTTTGCGCGCATAACCTTTTTGTCAGCCTCGTTCATGTGATCGTATCCGAGCAAATGGAAAACGGAATGTGTAAAGAGATACATTGATTCTCTTTCCTCGCTGTGTCCGAATTCTGCGGCCTGCTCCTTTACCTTATCCATGCAGATAACAACGTCGCCGATTTCAATCTCCGGCATGTTTAGCTTCTTAAGTTCTTTCTTCTCAAACTGCGGGAAGGAAAGCACGTCAGTCACCTTGTCGTTATTTCTGAAATCGCGATTAAGCTGCTTAATCTCATCCTTTGAAACAAAAGAAACAGAAATTGATATCCTTTCCGGATCGAGCTTTTCTTCCTTTGCGCAAAGCTCTGCGATGCGCATCATATCCTTTTCTGCTTTAGTCTTTTCGTTAAAGTATAGCTTCATATTATCCGTTTTCCCTTTCAGCTACTCTGTCATATGCATTTACGATTTTTCTTACAAGAGGATGTCTTACAACGTCCGTATCTCTCAGTCTGCAGAACGCGATTCCCTCAACACCCTTTAGAACGTGCATCGCATCGGTGAGTCCGCTCGCCTTGCCGCTCGGCAGGTCAACCTGCGTTATATCACCGGTGATTATCATCTTTGATCCAAAGCCCATTCTGGTCAGGAACATCTTCATCTGCTCCTTTGTCGCATTCTGCGCTTCATCGAGGATGATAAAGGAATTATCAAGTGTTCTTCCTCTCATGTATGCCAGAGGCACAACCTCTATTACTTCTTTTTCTTTTAATCTCAGCGCCGCATCTCTTCCGAGCATATCATAGAGTGCGTCGTAAAGTGGTCTCAAGTAAGGATCAACCTTTTCCTGAAGATCTCCGGGCAGGAAGCCCAGTCTTTCGCCTGCCTCAACCGCAGGTCTTGCGAGTATCAGCTTTTCGACCTCCTTGGCCTTGAGTGCATTTATCGCCATCGCTACCGCAAGATAGGTCTTACCTGTTCCTGCAGGTCCGATTCCAAATGTCACGTCATGCTTTTTGATTGCCTCGGCATAGTCCTTTTGCCCGAGAGTCTTTGCCTTAATAGGTTTTCCTCTGTGAGTAAAACACAGCACGTCAGCGGCAACATTGCTCTTGGTATATGACACGCCATCCTTTGACAGAGAGATGATGTAGTTTATCTTCTGCTCGTCAAGGCTCTGGCCCTGGTCAATTACTGCGAAGAACTCATTGATGATTGACATTGCGCGGTCAACCTCTTCGCCTCTGATTGTTATTTCATCGCCACGGTTGATAATATCAACATTGCAGTCTTTCTCAACAGCCTTTAAATTAGCATCCATACTTCCAAATGCAAGTGATGGTTCGCTGATGCTTTGCGGACTAAATTTTAATTCGTTCATGCTCGCCTTTCGAATAATTACATTAATATACTTAATATATTATTATACAATTTTTTTATCAAAAAAAGCAAAATAAAACCGAGGCGCTTTGCCTCGGTTAATTGCGATTAATATCTCTTTGTAGCCTTCTTACGAGCAGCTTCAGACTTCTTCTTACGTCTTACGCTTGGCTTTTCGTAGCATTCTCTTTTTCTGAGCTCAGCCATGACGCCGTCTCTAGCACAAGAGCGCTTGAATCTCTTAAGAGCATTTTCAAGATTTTCGCCTTCTTTTACGATGATCTGTGCCATTCCGGTTTCACCTCCTTACTCGTTGATGCCTTAGGCATTCATCAATAACTTCATCATTATATCTTTATTTCCTTTTATAATCAAGAGATTTTTTGTATAATTATTTCATGCAAAACACAGTATCTTTTTTCACCCTCGGATGCAGGGTAAATCAATATGAATCACATAGTCTTGCGGAGCAGTTTAAAGCTGCAGGCTGGCTTGTTGTCCCTGAAGATGACATCGCCGATGTATATATAGTCAACACCTGCACGGTAACACATCTTGCAGACAGAAAGTCTCGTCAGTACATCAGAAGAATGAAAAGACTTAATCCCAATGCAAAGGTTATCGTAATGGGCTGCTACTCCGAAACCAATCCGGCGGCAATCGAAAAGATCGAAGAGGTCGACTACATTCTCGGAACCAACGACAAAGAAAAGGTTTTTGATATCCTTGGAATTGATCGCGTCCCCTGCCGCATTCTCGGCTTTGATCCGGAGTCAAGAACAAGGGCTATGATACAGATCCAAAGCGGCTGCAACAGGTTCTGCTCGTACTGTGTTATTCCGTATGCGCGAAACGTAATGTGGTCAAAGCCTATTCCTGACATCGTTTCCGAAGCCAAAGAGCTCATAGAATCGGGCTACAAGGAAATCGTTTTAACCGGAATTAACACTGCGCTTTATGAAGGCGGAGTTGAGCCCGTTATCAAAGCATTAAACGAAATACCGGGCGATTTCAGGCTCAGATTCGGCTCTCTTGAGCCAACTGTCGTAGATGCAGAGTACGTCAAGACCTTGCTAAAATACGACAAGCTCTGTCACCACTTCCATCTTTCAGTTCAAAGCGGAAGCGACAGAATTATCAAAGCCATGAACAGACGCTACACCGCAAAGGAATACCTTGACATAGTAAAGGTCTGCAGAGACTTTGATCCTCTCTTTGGAATCACGACTGACATCATTGTTGCCTTCCCCGGCGAGACCGATGAGGATTATCAAAAAAGCGTAGACTTAATCAAGAAAGCAGAGTTCCTGCACGTACACGCCTTTCCTTATTCAAAGCGTCCCTTCACAAAGGCCGCTGAATACGATGACCAGCTTAGCCCTGATGTAAAGAAGGCAAGAAACAAGGGGCTAATTCTGCAGGGCGACGAAAGTTCTCTGGCATTCAGATCAAAGATGCTTGGGACTGCCCAGAAGGTTTTGGTCGAGACAAAGAGCGGCAAGCTCTGGCATGGCCATGCTGACAATTACACCGATGTATACTTTGAATCGGACAAAGATGATATAATAAATACATTCCAAACAATAGAAATCACCGAGATATATAAAGACGGTGTATTAGGAATCGCTAAATGAAAGGAGTAGACAAATGGAAGACTGCTTGTTCTGCAAAATAATTGCCGGAGAGATTCCATCAACTAAGGTATACGAGGATGATTTAATCTATGCCTTTAATGATATTAATCCTCAAGCTCCGGTCCACTTCCTTGTATTACCAAAGAAGCACATCGAATCCCTTGATGCAACTAATCCTGAGGACGCCGAGGTTCTTGCGCACATCCTTCTCAAGATCAAGGATATCGCAAAAGAGCAAGGCATAGTTAACGGCTACAGAGTTGCAATCAACTGCGGACCAGACGGCGATCAAACCGTAAAGCATCTTCACTTCCATGTTCTTGGAAAGAGAAAGATGTCCTGGCCACCGGGCTAAACTAATTACATAATAACAAAAAAACGGAAGGTCCAAAGACCTTCCGTTTTTTAAGAAGTTTTTATCAGTTATGCTTTCAGTTCACCTGCAGCCTTAACCTTAACACGATTTGTATTGCCCGGATAATACTGAAGTGGAACATCTTCAACTTCGATTATTTCTACGGTTTCTGCAACAGCTCCGGCCTCAACTGCCATCTTAACTGCCTCTTCCTTAGCCTGCTTGATAGCCTCATCACGAGGAATATCATCATAGTTGATGAGCTTTTCAAGAGTTCCGCTTACCTTGGAAATTGCTGATCCGATTGCATTTGCGCATCCGAAGTGATCAGGCTTTACTGTCTGGGAAGCACCTTCTAGCTTGCCCGGAAGAATTACTGATCCGCCGCCAACAAGGATTACATCGCTGTCATCGCTTGAAAGCTTCATTGCATCAATAGCATCCTCAACCATGGTTCTGATTGCTTCTATAGCCTTCTTTGCAAGCTCCTGAGGAATATTTTCTACAAGGCTGCGATCACCGATGTCGGCCATTCCGAGTCTAACAGCAATATCTGTTGCAGTCATTGTGTCACCGCCAAATACCAGAGCCTTCTTTGTAAGAGCATATCCTACTGAATCAGGACCAACTGTAACTGTTCCATCCTCTTTTTCTCTAACAATGGATCCACCGCCAAGACCAATGGATACTACGTCCGGCATACGGAAGTTTGTACGAACTCCGCCGATTGTTACTGCAACGCTGGACTCTCTTGGGAAGGAATTCTGAATCACACCGATATCAGTTGTTGTTCCGCCAACATCTATTACTATTGCATTTTCAATCTTGCTTAAATAGCTTGCGCCTCTGATAGAATTTGTAGGGCCGCATGCAACTGTGAGTATAGGATACTTACGAGCATGCTCTACAGTCATAAGAGTACCGTCATTTTGTGACAGATAAATCTTTGCGTTATTAATTCCTTCATCAGCAAGGCTTTGTGCAAATCCTTCTGTAAACTTTTCTGCGATTTGCCAAAGTGCGGCATTCAGAATAGTAGCATTTTCTCTTTCAACAAGGCCCATTGATCCAATCTCACTTGAGATAGAAATATGAACATCGTCTCCCATTACTTCTCTGCAAAGCTCTGCAGCGCGCAGCTCCTGGTCATTTCTTACTGTAGAGAAAGCTCCGGAGATAGCAATTGAATTAACGCCCTTTGCCTTCATGTCTGCAAAGAATTCCTTGCATGCTTCTTCATCAAGCGGTGCAATTTCACGGCCGTCATATTCATAGCCGCCGCGAACGATTTCTTTTCTGACGCAAATCTCCTTAATGTCTTCCTCCCAGTCTACCATTGGAGGAACAGCTCTTGTTGCCGGAGCACCAAGTCTAAGAATACCAATCTTTGCAAGATTCTTTCTTTCAACAATTGCGTTTGTACACTGAGTTGTACCAAGCATTGCCTGTCCAATCTTTGTCTTATCGATCCCGGATACATCAAGTACGTTCTTGAGCGCACCAACAATACCGGAATAAATATCATCAGAGGTAGGATTCTTAATATCAGCTATTACATTGTATTCTTCATCAATAATAACGGCATCAGTATTTGTACCGCCAACATCAATACCAAGCTTATACATTACTTCCAGCCTCCTTTTGATCTTGTTTCAATAGGTTCATAATCTGTATCAATACCGAAATATCTTGGGCCTACGAGTTCAAGTCCCTTCGGTGTTCTCCACATGTCAAAGCACTTTAATCCAACGATCATAACGCGCTTGCCGTATTTAAGTGCGTCTGTTGGAACAGGGTTAAAGGTCTCTGTATCAACAAGTGTAATAAGGTCCGGAGTTGTTGCAACTATTTCTCCGTCAACTGTTGCAGACAGGTTTTCATTCTGGAATTCTACAAATGCGCTGTGGCCCTTGCATTCTCCAATACCTTCAACTACAACCTTACCAAAGTTGAATGCTCCTCTGGTTTCTCTTAATACGTCCACAATCTTGCCCTTAAAGAGCTTGATTCCTTCAGAGAATTCAAGGAAGGATTCTTCCGGAGTCTTATCGGTCACGTTCTTTACATTACGCATTGCAGCGCCAAGCTGCTGACTTCTTGTAACGATACCCTTAACACCGTAGTCCTTAATCTGCTTGCCTGTAACATTGTAAAGTGTTACTGCAACTGATCCGCCGCAGCTCATTGTTACCGCACGAGCAAGCTCTTCTGACCACTTATTTGTAATTGTATCGAAAATAACTGTGTTACCCTTTTCATCAGCGAGTGCTATAGGAGAAGCACTGATTCCGCCGATTGTAAATGTTGCCATCTGAAGTTCAGGGAAAGCTCTTCCCATAGAGTCGCAATCGATAAGAGGCAGTCCTAATCTTGCTGCAGCAGCAACAGGGAACAGGGAGTTAAGTCCACCAGCCTCCATAGGCATGGTAGCAAATACCTTTTTTCCTGTGTGATTTGCAACGATTTCAAATAAAGCCTTATACTCGTCGCCGCCAACCATCTTTTCGCACAGAACCGTAGGTGCACCCATCATTGCGAAAGGTACAATAAATGCATCATCCGGGACTTCTTCCGGATCAAGCAATGTAACAGGTCCGCATTCTTTTATAGCTCCAATAGCAACAAGTCTTCCGATGTAAGGATCTCCGCCACCGCCTGCACCAAGCAGTGCGGCTCCTCTTGCGATATCCTCAACCTCGGGGATTCCGATTTTACGCATTTTTTTCTCCTTTTCTAACAGCACTCAAGAGGATATGCAAACCTATCCTCTTGAAAAATAATTATTAAAATTTATACCTTTATTTTTTAGTAATCTTTGCAAGGATTACATAAACTACAAGTGATACTACGATTCCGTTAACAGGACCTACAAAGAACGGAGTGTTAAGGAATGGCACTGCAGCAACAAGTCCCGGGAAGCTTGCGAAGGTTCCGCCTGTAATGCAAGCAACGAGTGCGCCAACTACATAGGAGATAACTCCGATTGCATCGAAGCCGTCCTTTTCCTTGAAGTTTTCCTTCTTGCCTTTACCGATAATCCAGTATTCAGCAATGATAACTCCGGCAAGTGAAGGAATGAGTCCTGACATAAGTGAGAGGAAGCCCTGGAATGCATTGAGAAGTCCGAATGCAGCAAGAAGTGTTCCTATGCCGCCTGCGATTCCTGTTGTAATCTTGAACTTGCTTTCATCAAATCCAAGCAGGTTGCTGAGAGCAAGACCGCCGGAATATGCGTTTGTAACGTTTGTTGTCCATGTTGCTAAAACAAGAGCAACAAGTCCAAGGAAAGGAACGCCCAGTGATGTAAGTATTGCAGAGATATCATACTGACCTGTAACAATACTCATAAGAGCGCCTGTCATAAGCATAAACAGACCTGCAGGGATAACACCTACGAGAGATGACTTAACAACATCTCCACGGCCCTTTGCGAATCTGCAGTAGTCAGCAGAAATTACTCCGCCGAGTGCAAAGGATGCAACTACCATTGAAATACCAAATACCATGCCAGCTGATGCTGCCGGAGCGTAATTAGCAAGCACTGCTCCACCGTCGTTCTTTGCGATTCCTGCGATAAGTCCGTAGAGACAAACGATTACAAGAAGAGGAACAGCGATGTAGTTGAGCCACTTAAGACCCTTGAAGCCTACGCATGCTGTAAGAAGCATGATTACACCCCAAACGATAGAACAAATTGTAACTGCGGTTGTACTTGCTGTTGTTCCTGCCATAGCAGCAATCATGGAAGCGAAAGCACTTCCGCATGTTGCTGACTGGATACCAAACCAACCTACACATGCAATTGCAAGAATAATACTAATAATATAACGTGCACCCTTGTTTCCAAGTGCGCCACCTGCAAGAACAGAAACAGGAAGTCCTGTATCACATGCCTGCATACCAATAAAAATCATATAAGCACAAATAATACCGTATCCAATTAAAATGGATGCTATAATCTCGCCAAGAGATAATCCGCCACCGGATAATACTCCGCCTATCATAAGGCAAGGAACGCAAATCATTCCGCCTGCCCATATTGCTGCTATCGATGTCCAGCTTTGACGCTGCTCGGCTTTGACCTCAAAGCCTGAATTGTTTTCGCTCATAATTGAGACCTCCAAAGTAATAAAATAAATAGAATGTATATTATAAAATATGCATTCTATTGTATAAAAAGCACAAATAATAGTCAAGTTATTTTATGAATATCAACAAAAACTACACGTTCATGCTTGCTATTCAAGCTACAGTGTCGCTGCGATAGCGCACCACTCATTTTCGTGAATAACTTCTATTATCTTAAAGCCTGCGTTTCTGATTGCTTCGGAAACAACTGCTTCTTTTTCATCAAGGATTCCGCTTGTGATATAAACAGCGCCTTCCTTGCAGTGCCTTGCCGCATCCTTTGAAAGCATGATGACAAGATCAGCGATAAGGTTTGCGACAACGATATCAGCCTTGTAGTCAAGGCCCTTGGTCAGGTCGCCCTCTTTAATTGTCATGATATCCCTGCAGGAATTTAGCCTTGCGTTGTTTTCTGTGCTTGTTACAGCCTCGGGGTCAAGGTCTACGGCGAGTATGTCTCCGGCGCCAAGCTTTGCAGCGGCGATTGATAAAATGCCTGTTCCGCAGCCGACATCAAGAACTGACATACCCGGCTTTAGATACTTTTCGAGGTGCTTGATGCACATGCAGGTTGTCGGGTGGCTTCCTGTTCCAAAGGCCATGCCCGGATCGATTTCGATTACCTGCTCGCCCTCCTTTGCCTCGTAGTCGCGCCATACAGGCTTAATTACGATGCTGTTTGTAACCTTCACGGGAACAAAATATTCTTCCCATTTATGCAACCAGTCCTGATCATCAACGATTGCTGTGCTGATATCATAATCCTTTAAATAATCAGGGATTACGAAATCTGTATCACGGTAAATTATGACATATGATCCGCTGCCGAGGACTTCTAAAACGCTATGGTCAACCAAATCCCATTCGTAGGTCTTCTTTGTCTTGAAGAAATACTCTGCATCTCTTGGGTCATTGATTACAATATCGGTCACATCATTAGACGCCAAAAGCTCGACAAGTGAGTCGAGCTTTTCTACGTCAGTATATATCTTTATTTCCTTGTATTTCATTAGCTGAATAAATCCTTAAGTGTATCTGAGAACTTTTTACGCTTGCTGTATCCCTCAAGGGTCTTTGTCTCGCCGAACTCCTTGATGAGCTTCTTCTGTTCGCTTGTCAGCTTGGTCGGGATTTCAACAAATACCTTTACGTATAAATCACCCGGTCTGCCGTTTCGAACATTGGTAACGCCCTTGCCTCTGATTCTGAGAACTGTTCCTGACTGTGTTCCTGCCGGGACCTTCAGCGAAAGTCTTTCGGTTAAGCCCGGAACTGTAATCTCATCACCAAGTGCTGCCTGGCTAAAGGTAATCGGGGCCTCGATCCAAAGATCGTCATCTCTGCGTTCAAAAACATCGGAATCCTGAACATCGAGCACGATATAAAGATCGCCATTCGCTCCGCCGTTTACGCCCGGCTGGCCCTGACCTCTGATTGGAATTACAGAGTCAGTGTCAACTCCGGCTGGAATATCAACATTGATATTGATGGTCTTTCTGTATGTTCCTGCTCCGGAGCACTTTCTGCAAGGCTTTTCGATTATGCTGCCGCTTCCGCCACAGCGTGAACATGTTCTCTGTGACTGGAAGGTTCCAAACGGTGTCTGCTGAGCACTTGTGACTGTTCCTCTGCCGCCGCATTCAGGACATGTCTTCTTTTCACTGCCCTTTTCAGCGCCGGTGCCACCACAGTCCTCGCACTTTACGCTCTTAGTCAAGCGAATTTCCTTTTTGCATCCGAATACTGCCTCGTTAAAGGAAATGGACATGGTCTTTTGAATATCCTGTCCTCTTCTCGGACCGTTTCTGTTTGCAGATCTGCCTCCAAAGCCGCTAAAGCCACCGCCGCCTCCGAACATATTGAAAATATCTTCAAAGCCAAAGCCATCGCCGCCTCCAAAGCCGCTGAATCCGCCGCCACCGCCAAAGCCGGCATTAGGATCTATTCCCGCAAAGCCGAACTTATCATATTTAGTTTTCTTATCAGGGTCTGACAATACAGAGTAAGCTTCGTTTATTTCCTTAAACTTTTCTTCTGCAGACTTATCACCCGGATTCTTATCCGGGTGATACTTCATTGCCATTTTTCTAAACGCGGACTTTATCTCCGCATCGCTTGCTCCCTTTTGTAGGCCTAATACCTCATAAAGATCTTGCTTATCTGCCATGACTATTTGTCGTCGTCAACTACTTCGAAATCTGCATCTACTACATTATCGTCGTTTGCGCCGTTTCCTCCCATGTTTCCGCCTGGATTATTTCCGCCAAAGCCTGCGCCACCGAAGTCTCCGCCCATGCCTGCTCCGCCAGCCTGCTGTGCCTGCTGAGCCTGTGCATAGAGCTTTTCAGACATTACATGGAACTCGTTTGTAAGAGCCTCTGTCTTTGCCTTGATGTCGTCTGTATTTGTTCCTTCAAGAGCAGTCTTAAGAGCATCCTTAGCGCTTGTAATCTTGCTAACCTCTTCAGGTGAAAGCTTTCCTTCAAGCTCCTTAAGGTTCTTTTCTGTTTCGTATACAAGTGTTTCAGCCTGGTTACGAGCTTCGATGTCTTCCTTCTTCTTCTTGTCTGCTTCTGCAAACTGTTCAGCTTCCTTAACCTTTGCCTTGATTTCGTCATCGGAAAGCTTGGATGAAGATGTGATTGTGATTCTCTGCTCCTTGCCTGTACCAAGGTCCTTAGCGCTTACGCTTACGATACCGTTAGCATCGATATCGAATGTAACCTCGATCTGTGGAATTCCACGAGGTGCTGCAGGAATGCCGGAGAGCTGGAATCTGCCGAGTGTAATGTTATCAGCAGCCATCTGGCGTTCGCCCTGCATTACGTGAATGTCTACTGCAGACTGGTTATCAGCTGCTGTAGAGAATACTTGGCTCTTTCTTGTAGGAATTGTTGTATTTCTTTCGATAAGCTTTGTAGCAACTCCGCCCAGAGTTTCGATTGAAAGTGAAAGCGGTGTAACATCGAGAAGAAGTACATCCTTAACTTCACCGGTAAGAACTCCGGCCTGAATAGCTGCACCAACAGCTACGCATTCATCAGGGTTGATTCCCTTGAATGGTTCCTTGCCTGTTACTCTCTTTACAGCTTCCTGAACTGCAGGGATTCTTGAAGAACCACCAACGAGAATAACCTTTGCGATATCGTTATTTGTTACGCCTGCATCAGACATTGCCTTCTGCATAGGTCCTATTGTTCTTTCAACGAGCTCTGCTGTCAGCTGATCGAACTTAGCTCTTGTGATGTCCATGTTAAGGTGAAGAGGACCATTAGCATTTACTGTGATGAACGGAAGGTTTACATTTGTTGTCTGGCTTGAGGAAAGCTCCTTCTTTGCCTTTTCTGCTGCTTCCTTAAGTCTCTGAAGAGACATCTTGTCTGCACGAAGGTCTACTCCATTTTCCTTTGCGAACTGATCAGCCATGAAGTTCATAACTGCGTTATCAAAGTCGTCGCCGCCGAGCATTGTGTCGCCGTTTGTTGCGAGTACTTCGAATACGCCGTCGCCGATATCAAGGATGGATACATCGAATGTACCGCCGCCGAGGTCATATACCATAACCTTGTGGCTTCCCTCTTCCTTATCGAGTCCGTATGCGAATGCAGCTGCTGTCGGCTCGTTTACGATTCTCTTTACATCAAGACCTGCGATTGTACCTGCGTCCTTTGTTGCCTGCTTCTGAGCATCGCTGAAGTAAGCAGGAACTGTGATTACAGCCTCTGTAACCTTTTCGCCAAGGTAGCTTTCTGCATCAGCCTTGAGCTTTGAAAGAATCATTGCAGAAATATCCTGCGGTGTATAAGCCTTACCGTCGATATCTACAGTGTAGTTTGTTCCCATGTGTCTCTTGATAGAAGAAATTGTTCTGTCAGGATTTGTGATTGCCTGTCTCTTTGCTGTTTCGCCGACAAGTCTTTCACCATTCTTTGTGAAGCCTACTACTGACGGTGTTGTTCTATTTCCTTCTGCGTTTGCGATAACGGTTGGTTCACCGCCCTCGAGTACTGATACACAGCTATTTGTTGTTCCTAAATCGATTCCTATAACTTT